>NZ_JAWRHZ010000017.1:0-115969 GCF_040308045.1 Proteiniborus sp. | reverse complement strand
TGTACCTTTTTGTTCTTCCATGTTGATTAGCTCTATGGATTTTGCAGCCATGTTAAGAAGTGCTTTCTTAAGTGGTGCTGGCTCTCCTATTATTGTAACTACTGTTCTGTTAAAGTCATGCTCTGGCTCGTAGCTTACAAGCTTTACACCTTCTACTTTTCTTACTTCTTCTACTACTGCTTCTATTACTTCTTTTCTTCTACCATCACTAAAGTTAGGTACTGCTAAGATATACTGTTTTTCTGCAGACATTTGTATTCCTCCTTTTTAAAATTATATTCATAAAAAAGATTAAGCTAAATAATGAAACTCTCTTTATCCTAATTCTAAAGAGTTTAATCAATAACAGTAGATATTGATTAATAGTTTTCCTCATTAATTAGTCTTTTAGTCAATTAGTTAATAAAATATTATTTACATAATACTTAATATGCAAATGAAGTGCCAACTATTTTAAAAAGACAAAAAATAATAAAAATATTTCCAAATCCTTGTATCTCCTTATTTAACAAGGTTTTAGATTTCTATCTGTTATTAGCTTATAATTTAATTTACATAAAAAATTAAATAAAATATTACATAAAATGTTTAGTCAATAGTTGAAATTTACAGTAATCCTATTCTTGCATTGACATGATATGATTAAAATCTTATTGATTACAATACAGAACAGAAAAAGAGAAAATTTTTCCTTGGGGGAAGTTTTTTCCCTTTCAAACTATTATCCATATGCTTTTATTATTTACTTCCCATATCTCTCAATTTATTTCTAATGGTTCTTGCTGTAATACCTAAAACCTTAGCTGTTTCTTTTTGATTGTGCCCAAAGGATTCATAGGTAGTTTTAATCACTCTTTTTTCTATTTCTTTTAAGCTTTCACCTATAAACACAGGAATAAGTTTTTCCATGCTATTAACTGGAGTTTGATTTTTTAATATATATTGTGGAATATCCTTTACTGTAAGCTCTTCTTCTTCACTTAAGGCTATAGCCCTTTCAATAATGTTTTCAAGTTCTCTTATATTTCCTTTATATTCATATTTACATAAAGAATTAATAAATTCAGCAGATACATCTTTTATATTTTTATTCAGAATTCTATTGTATTTTCTTACAAAATATTCAATCAAATAAGGAATATCCTCTTTTCTCTCTCTTAATGGAGGTAAATGGATATTTATTACATTCAGTCTGTAGTACAAATCTTCTCTAAAAATCCCTTTTTCTACTGCTTTTTTTAAATCTCTATTTGTTGCAGCTAATATTCTTACGTCTATTTTTTTAGATTCACTAGACCCTAAAGGTATCACTTCTTTTTCTTGTATAACTCTTAAGAGCTTGCTTTGCAGTAAAGGTTCCATCTCTCCTATTTCATCTAATAATAAAGTACCTTTATCTGCCATTTCAAAATAGCCTTTTTTTGCTTTTACTGCACCTGTAAAAGCGCCTACTTCATATCCAAATAGTTCACTTTCCAGAAGGCTACTAGGAATAGCTGAACAATTAATAGCATGAAAAGCGTTGTTTTTTCTTTTTCCTTGATAATGAATTGCTCTAGCAATGACTTCTTTTCCTGTTCCACTTTCTCCTGTAATAAGTACATTTGATTCAATATCCTTTACCTTATTGACAGTACTTAAAACTACTTTCATATTATCTGAATTAGCTACAATGCCTTCCTGTTCATGCTTTTTCCTTAATTCCTCTCCTAAATAGTTGACTTTTTTATAAAGATTATTTAATTCTATGCCTTTTTCAATAATAACTTCTAGTTCAGTTAAGTCTATTGGTTTAGTAATATAATTAAAGACGCCTTTTTTTATTGCTTCAATAGACGATTTTATAGTGCCAAATGCAGTCATAATAATAACTATAGCATTTGGCTTTTGCTCTCTAAAGCTATAATAAAGATCCATTCCGTTCCATTTCCCAAGTTTTAAGTCTAGTAAAATTACATCTATATCATTATGATTAAAATATTCCATAGCTCTTACTGGTTCGTGAGCAAAGAATAGTTCATATTTTTTCTTAAAAGCATATTTTAGTGATTCACATATGGAAATATCGTCATCTATTATTAATAGTTTATTCATTTGCAAATCTCCCTCTTTTTAAGGAAAGATAATAGAAACTTTAGTCCCATTACTACTACTTTCTATTTCAATCTCTCCGTTGTTCTCTTTTATCAATTGATAGGTAATGTATAGCCCTAGGCCTGTCCCTGTTTCTTTAGTAGTAAAAAACGGATCAAATATTCTGTTTAAATCTTCTTGAGAAATACCCGCTCCATTATCAGAAATAACTATTTTATTTAGATTACCCTCTTTATTTGCTGTAATAAATATATTCCCATTTTCTTCAATAGATTCTATGGCATTTATTATAATATTAATAAGTATTTGCCTTAAATGCTTTTCATCAACTTTTATCTCTATGTCTTCTGGAATCTCTTCAATATAGTTTATATTTTTATCTGATTTTGTTATTTTAAGAATAGAATTTATAAAAGTCTTTAATTTTACTAAAGAAATAACTGGTGATTTAGGTGAAGAATATTCAAGTAGCTCTTTTAATATACTGTCTATTGCATCTATTTGCTGTGGTACATGTATAAGTAAAGATTCTCTAAATTCTTCATCATCTATATTATCAGGTATTAGATTTATGAAGTTCTTTATACTTGTAAATGGATTTCTAATTTCATGTGCTACATTTGATATTAGCATCCCTAAAGATTGCATTTTGTCTTGTGTTCTTAGTGCTTCATCCATCCTTTTTTCCTTAGTTATGTCTCTAAAGTTAATTATGACTCCAATTACATTATTGTCATAATCTAAAAGAGGACTCATATTCACTTTAAGTACTTTCTCACTTCCATTTACATTATATTTAACCTGCTTTGAAAATGCACTTCCGCTATCATATAGCACTTCTTGAATTAAATAAATATCTATGAATTTAGTAAGCTCTGATTCATAAAAAGATTTAAATAAGTTTTTTTCCTTTTCAATGTTAAGAATTATACTTGCTGAATTATTCATTGCAGTAATATTTCCAAGACTATTTATACATATAACACCTGTACCTACGTTTTCTATTATCTGATTATCAATATAATCAATTTGCTGCCCAAACCACTTATCATATATCTTTTTATACTTCCCGTTTTCCTTTATTCTTTGGACTCCTTGATTAAATAAACTCAAAAGATCGCTTCTATTTTTAGCAAAACCAACACCAAATTTCGTAATATTAATTGGTTCTCCAATGGATTTTAGTAAACAATAGTCATATTGTTTTTTTGCAAAGTACATTATAGTAAGTCTGTTTCCAGCTATTGCATCAACTTCTCTATGAAATAACTTCTGAAGGGCAACTTCCTGGCTAGAAACTGAAATGACATGAATTGCCCTACTATTTCTAGATATTTTTTTAATTGTATCATAGCTTATATCATCTTCTTGAACCGCTATCTTTAAACCAGATAAATCATTTAATGATGCTATATCTTCTCTTTCTCTTAATGTAAATACAGAGTGAAAAACAGTTATATATTCTTTAGAAAAATTAAACTCTTTTTTTCTACGATTTGATATTGACATGCCTTGTATTGCTTGGCATCTCCCACTTTTAGCATACTCTATGGCTCTTGTCCACTCCATAAGCTTAAAAGTAACATCAAACCCCATTTCTTCTGCGATACATTTCGTAATATCTGTATTGAAGCCACTACATTTTCCATTGTTATCTAAGAATACAAATGGCGGATAATTACTATCTCCACATATTTCTATAGTTTGCATAGTATTACTCTCCCTAAAATAATCTAAAGTACCCTTTCAAGAGAGTCTTAATCTCCAGTTAAAAGGTCTGGGCTGTGTTTTCTTCTAAATCAGCCTGTTTCTTCTTAGGTAATGACAAAATTATTACTGCAGCTATAACAAATAAGCATCCTATAACTACATTCATACTTTTTTCTTCGTTTAGCAAAAATATTCCTAGTATAACACTTGTTATTGGTTCAAATGTACATAATATTGCAGCTGTAGATGCCCCGATGTACTTAATGCCTAACTGTAATAAATTAACTGCCCCAAGAGAATTAAGAATAGCTATAACAAAAGTATAAATCCAAGCATCTAATGTTAGTTTAAATGTAATCTGATTAGTTAGTGTAGCAAAAATGAACATAAAGATTGCATTGATAACGCAGATGTAAAAGGTAATTAGCAAAGAGTTTATTAATCGTAGCCCTGTCTTCTCAATAAATAACATATAGAAAGCATAGCTAATCCCTGATACTATGGCAAGTACTATCCCTATAGTATTCCCAGTAGTTTTCCCATCAAAAAACATAAGAACTCCTATAGTAGAAAAAATTAGGGCTATTATTTTAATAATGCTAACTTTATCTTTGAAAAACAATATACCTCCAATAGTAACAAGGGATGGGTATATAAAGTGTATAGTTGTGGTCATCCCAACTGAAATGTAATTATATGAGCTATAGAGAGTAACAGTTGTAAATGCTGTTCCTAAAAGACTCAAAATAAGTACTTGAACTAATTCTTTTCTTTGTAATCGCATGTCAACTTTTTTGATTTTCAATATAAGATAAATAATTGGTATAGGCATAATACCTCTGAAAAAAGTTAACATAATAGCTGTACTGCCACCAAGAAAAGTGTTTTTTGCTAAGATAGGAGTAACTCCAAATATTACTGCTGAAATTATAGTATATACAATACCCTTTATCCTATTCATAATGTCATCTCCTGAAAAAATTTAAAGTGCCATTTGCTCCTCAAGTCTTAAATTTGGTACTGCATTTAAATCGAGTCCTGCAATATTTCCTTTTAAAAAATTATAATAAGATGAACAACCTATCATAGCTGCATTATCTGTACATAATACTTTGGAAGGAAATCTAATATCTAATCCTTCTTTTTCTCCTCTTTGAATTAACATATTTCGAAGTCCTTGATTTGCAGCTACTCCGCCTGCTACCACAATAGTTTTTGAGTTCATTTGTTTTGCGGCTTTTATTGCCTTCTCTGTCAAAACCTCTATTACGGATTGTTGAAAGCTAGCAGCTACATCTTCTACAGATATTTCTTCACCTTTTTGCTTTGAACTATTTAGGTAATTAAGCACTGCTGATTTAAGGCCGCTAAAGCTAAAATCATAGCTATCTTCTTCAAGATATACCCTAGGAAAATCCACTGCATTTTTGTTCCCTATTACAGCAAGTTTATCAATAAGTGGTCCTCCAGGATATCCTAGCCCTAATGCTCTAGCAATTTTATCAAATGCTTCTCCTGCAGCATCATCTCTAGTTCTACCTAAAAGCTGGTAATCACCATAATCTTTCATATATACTAAATGTGTATGTCCACCAGAAACTACAAGGCATATAAAAGGTGGCTCTAATTCGGGGTATTCTATGAAATTAGCATAAATATGACCTTCTATATGATTTACTGGAACTAAAGGTATATCTTTACCAAATGCAAGAGCTTTTGCTGTAGATACGCCTACAAGTAAGGCTCCTACAAGTCCTGGTCCATATGTTACTCCAATATTATCTACGTCTTCGAGAGTTATTCCCGCTTCATCTAGAGCATTTTGAACAATCATATTAATATTTTCAATATGCTTTCTTGAAGCCACTTCTGGCACTACTCCCCCAAATTTTTTATGAATTTCTATTTGTGAAGATATTATATTAGATAATACCTGTCTTCCATTTTTTAGTACTGCCGCTGCGGTTTCATCACAGGAGGTCTCAATAGCAAGTGTAATTATATCTTTTTTTGTATTATTGTTCATTTTAACTCCTCCATAATTAAATATGGAAATACAATAGAATTATTGGTATCAGAAGCCGTGTGTGTATATTTCTATTGCATTTCCTATAGATTTCAACACTCTATCATACATTATAGCACCACGAATTTCATATTACCATATCTACATTCTTTTTAACCTTATTATAGTTTTCATCCTAAATATTTCTTTAATATTATTATTGTAAAAAACAGAAAATATAATTAGAGACTTAGACCAAAGTCTTAAGAAAGTTTGTCTGAAAGACAATACCTTAGAATAAAAAATATCCTTAGGAGTGATGTCATGGCAAACAATCGAAGACCTTTTTATTGGAAGTTTTCTAATGCTAATGTAATGTCTGATGGCATGCTAAAGGATATAAGCTATGGCGATTATGCTCTTATGATGGTAGTGAAAGACAAACCATTAGAGCAAGAGGACAATCACAGAAGCAAGGAAAGTTATCGTTAAAATTGCTTAAGCTGGGCAGCTTTGCCCAGCCTTTAAACATAAGCTTCTAATTATCTATCGCCATTCATCATAATCCATTTCCATAGCCATATTAGTCAATATCTCATCAGTTAAGTCTAAATCGCATTTATGCTCTCTTGTAAAATGAATGCAGTTCTCACAGCTTTTTTTCACATATCCAGATGGATTTACTGAAGATTTTAATCTTTCGTCATCTGATGTATATCTATGTTGACTACATTTTTCAGCAACTCTTCTTAGTTGTTCCTTACTTGCCATACGTATCCCTCCAATTTATTTAACTAAAACCCCTTAATTTATTATCTGTATTTTTTCAAAAAATAAAACAAAAACATAGATCAAGTGACCTATGTTTTTATTAAAGATATAATGATTTTTGATTTTAAGCTAGTCCAGCCACCTTCATTCCTAGAACTCCTAATCCTGAAGAAGCCAATATATATACAAGCCAAGTCCCTAAAACTAGTATAGCAGAGCTTTTCTTGCTTATTGAATATACTTTAGATATACCTATTATAGCAAGTATTTGGTACCATATTACGAAAATATCAAGATTCCCTAAAAAAGTATGCAAAAATGTACCAACCTGAGAATTAGGAAGAAATACAGCTAAGGATGTAAGTATATTATATTGTTTTGTAATCAATGATATTATAGTGGTTATTATACTACCTAAAAAAACTGGAAAATATGAATATGTAATTACTGAAATTGCTTGCTTGAATGTACCAGTTCCGTTAACAAAGCCAGAAAACGCATTAATTAGTGCGCTTTTAACTAACCAAAAAGCTACTATACCAATAATTGTACCTGCAATTGCACCGTAAACCTGTACACTTAACAACGCATCAATACCTTCAGGAACTTCCATTCCCATCTGCGCATACTGTTGAATAGCAGTTTCTTTCAAAAACTCCTTCATAACGTTAATCCTTAGTAAAGATAAGAGAAGTACACCAATTAATATTACAAGTATTGGAAATAATACTTTTGGATGATGCTTTAGGTTTTCAAAAGCTTTACTTGGACTTACAAAAACGCACTTTAGTCTTTCCCACCAACTAAATGGTTTTACCTCATTTTGATTTTGAACTAGATTTTCATTTTGATTAAGATTTTCTGTCATTTTTACACTCCTTTCGTAATTTTATTCATACCTTAAAGCCTCTATTGGGTCAAGTTTCGCAGCCTTATTTGCAGGATACATTCCAAAGAAAATCCCTACAGCTGCTGAAAACAACACCGCCATTAGAATAGTACCTACAGAAGCAGAAGGTGGTATTCCTATAGACATAGAAATTATACTCTGAATTGTAAGGCCAAGGATTGTTCCAATTAACCCACCAGTTCCTGATACAATCATAGCTTCCACTAAAAATTGAATCAATATATCTTTTCTAGTGGCTCCAATAGCCTTTCTTATACCTATCTCTCTAGTCCTTTCAGTAACCGACACAAGCATTATGTTCATTACTCCTATTCCACCAACTAAAAGAGATATAGCAGCTATAGCTCCAACAACGCTAGATAACATGCTAAGCACATTATTCATCATATCCATTTGTTGTTGTGCACTTTGATAAAGATAATAGTCTTTACCTGCATTTCTATGCTTTCTTTCCAATACACTAATTATTTCTTTGCTTACTTCATCTATTTCTTTGCTATCTGTTACATTGATTTGAAACTGACTATATCTATCACCGTATCCTAAGCTTTTCATTATAGAATAAGGAACATAAAAAGTAGTAGTATCTCCCATAAACTGTTGGGCTAGATTTTCTAAAGTACCCCCTGGTGTCTTGTAAATACCTACTATTGTAAAAGACATCTTAGATGAACCAGTGTCAACCATTATATTTTCTCCCAAGACATCTTTTCTTTTAAACACCTTATCTGCAAGCTTTTCATCTATTATACAGACTCTCCTATTTCCTTTTACGTCAGATTCCAATAAAAATCTTCCATCTACAATATCTACAGGTGTCATCTTGTTATAATCCTCGCTTACACCGTACATATTTAAGGAGGCATTATTTCTGCCCTTAACAGCAGTACCATTAGAACCAAGAATGACAGAAACTCCTGTTATTCTATCTCCAAATACCCTTTTAACTGTCTTTAAGTCCTCTTCATCGAAAAAGTCATTTCTATTTAGATCCTTTTCCCAGTTAGTATAAATAGCTACCAAATTTGCTCCAATCTTTTTAAATTCATTGCCTATCTGTGCCTGACTGCCTTGACCTAATGATACTATAGTTATCACAGAAGCTATACCTATGATTATTCCTAGCATAGTCAAGAAAGTACGCATTTTATTTGCCCAGAGGCTTGATAGTGCAGAGCCTAAACTTTCAACAAAATTCATTTCATCACCTTCTTTATATACATCATTATATAGCTGTCTGTGGCTTTATAATAATTTGATTTTCTACTTTTCTATCATCAATAAGGCACCCATCTCTAAATAAAACTATTCTCTTAGTATGCTGAGCAATTTCAGGTTCGTGAGTTACTAATATTATTGTAACTCCTTCCTTATTAAGCTGTTGAAATATTGCCATAATCTCTTCTCCAGATTTAGTATCAAGGTTTCCTGTAGGCTCATCTGCTAGCAAAATAGCAGGATCATTTACTAGTGCTCTAGCTATGGCAACTCTTTGCTTCTGACCACCAGATAACTCATTAGGCAAATGATCTACTCTTTCTGCAAGACCTACTTTTTCTAATACTTCTAAGGCTTTTTTTCTTCTCTCTTTTTTTGATATACCTGCATAAGTCATTGGTAACTCTACATTTTTTAGTGCAGATGTACGAGATAATAAATTAAAAGATTGAAATACAAATCCAATTTTTTTGTTTCTAATTGCAGCAAGCTGTACTTCATTTAAGTTTTCCACTAATACTCCATCCAGTGAATAACTACCTGATGTAGGTCTATCTAAACACCCTAATATGTTCATAAGAGTAGACTTTCCAGAACCTGATGCCCCCATTATAGATACAAACTCTTCGTTGTGAACTTCAAAATTTACACTTTTTAGAGCCTCTACAGCTATTTTACCTGTATCATATATCTTGCCTAGGTTTTCTATCTTTATCATTTTTGCTCACCTTTGCCGTTTAAAATTGAAACTTCTAAGCCATCTTTTAAATTTTCACTAGGATTAACGACTATTTTATCTCCCAATTTAATTTCAGGAGAAATAACCTCTTGCTTTAAGTCTCCTTGAATGCCTATTGAAATAGGAACTTCTTTGATTTTGTTATTTTCTACTTTAAATATTACTTTTGTTCCATCTTTCTTTTCATATACTGTTTCATAAGGGATAACCAAAGCCTCTTTCTTAAATGCAGTATTAATTGCAACATTAGCTGTAAACCCTGGTTTTAAATAATTATCAGAGTTTGGTATGTCTATTTTAACAGTAACCTGTGTTTCCTTTCCAGTTCCAGTTGGTACGACAGTTGCCGATGGAGCTATAAAAGATACTTCTCCAGCTATTTCTTTTCCCTTAAACGCTTCTCCAGTAACTTTTACCTTTTGTCCTAATTTTATTTCACTTATATCATATTCACCTATACCGACTTCTATTTCAAGGTTATTTGTGTCCTCTATGACAAATAAAGGTGTTGCAGCTGTAGCAGGTATACCAACACGCGCATTTGAAAGTACTATTGTGCCATCTATAGGACTCTTGATAATTGAATCTCCTAGAGACTCCTTCTGAGATTTAAGAGATATTTCCTGAATCTCTACATTCTTTCTTTGAATATCTATGTTAGACTTTAAATCTTCATTGTCCTCAGAGTCTTCTATTCTCTTTTGTGCTAGTTCATAATTATTTTTAGCTGTTAACATATTTGCTTCATCAGCATCTAACATTGCCTTACTTATAGCACCAGCATCGAAAAGCGTTTTTGAACCTTCGTATTTTGTTTTAGCATTTTCATAAGCTAGTTCAGCATTTTCCAAGCTTTTTTCTAGCTCAAGAGTACTACTAGGTTCGTTTAACTGTCTTTCCATGTTTTTAAGTCTTTGTCTCTCCATTTCAAGACTTATTTCAGCAGTTTTTATCTTATATTCCAAATCCTTTACATCAATCTTTAATAATGTATCTCCCTCAGACACTACTTCTCCTTCTTTGAATAATACTTCTTGTATCATATAAGGAAGGTTTGAAACCACATTTCTTTGTTCTTTTGATTTCAAAATCCCTTCAGTAATCAAAGTCGAATCAAAATCATTCTCTTTTTCTACTTCTACTACTGATACATATGTACTAGCTTCTTTTTCTGTATTTAGAGCTTTTACGACTCCTGCAGCTATTACGGCTAATCCAAGTACAGATGCAAGGACTATCCATATAGCTTTTTTCTTATTCTTTGCCATATATTTCCCTCCTACTTAAATCATTACATATTAATAATAGACTTATATTTAGTTAAAAGTACTTCAATGATAATAATACTATATTATAATTTCATAATTTTAGCAAAAAATAAATTTAATAAACAAAATAAATTTAATAAACAAAATAGAGCTAACCCTTATTTTGGATTAGCTCCTTATTATTTTGTCTTCATAATTTAGTTGTATTTATAGTATAAACCTCAAGCAATTCTTTATTTTATAAAACCCATAAGTTGATTATATGATAAGTAAATTAACCAAATTATTGCAAGTACAGAAATTATGTTAGTCAATGGTTTGTTCTTATATTCTTTCATTAATTCTTTGTCATTAGATAGTAGAAGCATTACTATAGCTATCATTGGAACTGCAAAAATAGTAGTTCCTTGTGCTAATACTAGTAATTGAATTGGGTTTTGTCCAAAAGCTATGGCTGCTATTGTACCTAATACCATTACAAACGAAGCAAATATTTTAGACCATTTGCTTTCCATAGAGTCTCCTAGACCTAAGCCATCAGCTAATAAAGTGCCTCCTATCATAGCATTTACTATGAAGGATGAAAATGCTGCTGACCAGAATCCAAATAAGAATAGCCATTTAGCTGCAGGTCCTAGTAATGGTTCTAATTGAATTGCCATATCTATAGCACTATTAATTTGTATACCAGCTGGTTTTAGTACAGTTGCAGCAGTTATCATAATAACCATACTAATAAGAGCTAATATTGTAATTCCTATGTTAGAACTTTTAACTCCTTCTTTTAAATCATCTTTTGTCCATCCTTTAGCACGAACAGAATAAGCTTGAAAGGCTGCTGCAGCCACACTAAATGTTGTAGCAGATATAGAAACAACCAACCCAAATATTTCAGGCTTACTAGGTATAAATCCTTTAAATAATTGGCCAAAATCTGGCTTTATAGCGAACAAATTACCGAAGAATGTTATTATCATTATAAATACTAAGAATGTCATTACTTTTTCTAAAACGCCATATATATTGGAAAATCCCCACATAAATATTAGAGCTATTACAGTAAATATAGCAGCCCACAGTCCAATAGAACCGCCAAACATGGTGCTAAAGGCAAGACCTACTCCAATATTGTTTCCTGTTTGAAACCCAGCTATTATAAAAAATCCACCTAATCCTATAATAAAAGCTACTACCCGACCATATTTACTGGCCACAGTTTGTAATAATGATTGTTTTGACATAATTCCAATAGTAGAACCCATTTTTGAAAACATGCCCATCATAATTGCAGCTACAGCAACTGTCCATAATACCGAATAACCCATTGTTGCTCCTGCTTTACTACTAACAGTTATACTTCCAGGTCCCATTACAACTGCTGCAGTTATTAGCCCAGGTCCAATTAGTGATATTATCCTTAAAAGAGCATTAGACTTTTTGTTTGTTGACTCTTCAACAATATTATTTTTCATCAATAATACCTCCCTATTTTTTAGGTAATTAATCAATCAATTCAAAATATTGATTATAGAGTTATGCATAATATTGATTCCACTTTTTAAAGTTATTTCTTCATCAAAGTTAAACTTGCTATGATGAAGAGGATAAGTATAATCTTTTTCTTTATTGCCAGTGCCTAATAAAAACATAGCACCTTTGACCTTCTCAGTGAAAAACGAAAAATCTTCAGATATCATAAGTGGTTCTGCAAGTTTTACTACGCTATTTTCACCTAATACTTTTTCTCCTTCTTTAGCAATTATATGGTTAATTTCTTCATAGTTATAGGTGACAGGATACTGGTAAACATAATTAACTTCTACCTTTGCTCCATATAAATTACCTATGCTTGTACAAATTTCTTGTATTCTTTTCCCTAAAAAAGTCCTTAAATCTCTGTCAAGACAGCGGGTAGTTCCTTGTATATTAACTATTTCAGGAATTATATTATAACTGTTTCCTCCATTAAAGCTTCCTATGCTTATTACAGCACCTTTTACAGGATCTACTTCCCTTGGAATTAGGTTTTTCAACTCTTCAACTATTTTGGCTCCTATATATATGGAGTCTATGCCTTCATTTGGTCTCGCTCCATGGGTAGATTTTCCTACTATCTTTATTTCAAAATAATCATTAGAAGCCATAAATACTCCATCTTTAATTCCAATAGTTCCTTGGGTAAGTCCAGGCCATAAATGCAAAGCCATAATACATGATATATCCTCTAAATATCCACCTTCTACAAAATGCCTAGCTCCACCTATCTTCTCTTCTGCTGGTTGGAATATGAATTTGATATTTCCACTAAAATCTTTATTTTCCAGCATCGCTAACAAAGTTCCCATTGCAATGGCTATATGCCCATCATGACCACAGGCATGCATATATCCTTCTCTTTCAGATTGGAAATGTAATCCTGTTTCTTCCTTTACTGAAAGAGCATCTATATCTGCCCTTATTGCAACAGTAGTTCCAGGATGTTTACCGCGTACAGTTGCTAATACTCCAGTTTTAGCAACTACTTTGTAGTCAACATTATGATTTTTTAGTATTTCAATTATTTTTTCTTGGGTTTTGTACTCTTCATAGGCTACTTCAGGCCATTTATGTATGTCTCGTCTTAAGCCTATTACTTGGTCTTTGATTTTAAGCCATATTTGATTAAAACTATCCAAAATATCACCTACTTTAGCTTGTCTAGTTGAACTTTTCTATGCAACTCTGGAATATCTAGGAATCTAAATACTTGCTCTTCTTTAATTCCTAATATGTTTCTTAATGAAAGCATAGTAACAACTAATCCATTAGCGGGATTAAACATTAGTTCATGTAAAGCTTTTTTAGTTCTGCTACCTTCATGCAATCTAAAACTTTCACTTGGAACTTGAAAGAAGGTATGAATTTGTCCAGATGTAGCTCCTCTTAGTGCATATTCAACCATCATCTTACCTGAATTAATGTTTCCTGTTGCACTAATAGGAATAAATGTTTTCTTTCCATATTCATCAATAAACTTTGTTAGAACTCTCAAGTTTCTATCGCTTAGGTCATATCCTCCGTAGGCAATACCCTTCTTGTCTTCGAATTCTTTATTGAAATCAAACAGCCTGTTAAAGCAAGTAATAGTATCTACTATATCAGAAGCATTGTTATTTAAAGTTTTTACCATCTCCACTTGAAAATCATCATCAAATGAAGGATTAAATAGTTTAACTCCAATTATTTTATTGTCTGTATCTATATACTTGTCTATTAACCTTGGAACCTCTCTTAACCATCTTAATATTTCTTCTTTAGTATTTTTTAAACCTGATAAAGTTGCACTGAAATCTTGTTCAACTATAAATGGCAAATCTACAGAAGATTCATTCCAAACCCTTTCTAAGGTTTTTGTAGTAAATCGGTATTCAGATTCTCTAAAATCCTCTTCACTATTTGGAAGATGGTATTGAACTGATGGGATAACTGGCATTTGAGTCTCTTTATATATATCAAAGGATTTAGCTACTAGCTCTAAATAATCTTCAAAGCTTTTATCCCAGCCTCTACCTTTCCAAGTAACTGTATATCCTCTTTCCCCCCTTTCACTTACTATTTCTTCTACAACCATTTTGGGGGCTTTTACCTTCCAGGCTTCCATAGAAGACTCTGAGTTTTCATCTTGTGATATAACAGTCTTTAGGACTGCAAAGCCTAAACCATCAACAGCATCTGTCTTAATTTGAGAAATATTAGATGAAAGTTGACCTGAAGCCTTACCAAAAGGATTCTTGGTAACTAGATTCCCATACTTACCAGACACATCTAAGTTGTACTTTTCCAAAATATACTTTTCTAAGCCCAATTCTTCGTATTTAATCTGCTCATAATCTGAGTTTATCTGCTGTTTTAGCCCTAGATTTACTTTAGGCTTATCACTTATCAAATATATATTATCCATAGAATCTCTCCTTTTAGTAGAAATTACATGTCTCCTAACTTTTCAATAAACCTGTCAATCCTTTTCTTTTCTTCTTCTGTTACTAAAGGACCATAAGGATCATTGGCAGCTTCCATTTGGATTATTCCTTTTTTAGCCAATATATAAAGAACTCTTTCTATATAACCTTCCATAGGATAATAGAATGTGTGCTCTGCTAAATTATCTACAACAATAGATTTTTCTATAAATTTCTTGTAATCTCCATTATAATAAGCATTCAACATTTCATTTTGTAATTTAGTATATATACTTCCTAGACCCACTAAAGCTCCTACTGCGCCTCTCATAACCGTATATCCAAACATTCTATCTTCTCCCGTAATCAAAGATACATGTGGAGCTTCTTCCATTATTAGATTGCTAACATCTTGATAAGTCATTACAGAATCTAAAGTTGCCATTTTGATTCCAACAACATTTTCTATCTTAAATAATTCTCTTAGTACCTCTTTAGAATAAGTGATTCCTCCTGCAGCTTCATATAAAAAGAATAAAACCATAGGAAGTCCAACTTCAGCTATTTTCTTATGATATTTGATTATCATCTCATCTTGATCCTGTCTACCTCTAAATAGGGTTGGTGCATAAGGAAGTAGTACATCTGCTCCTAATTCTTTTGCATGAACAGCCATTTCTACTGCTTTTTCAATATATCTTTCATCATCTATTTGTCCATCATTCTTAGCGCCAACACCACATAATATTAATTTTTCATCACTAAGGCCATTTCTCCAAGAATTAAATACTTCTTCTCTTTGCTCCTTTGAAAGAAAAAGTCCTCTACCTGTATGGGCCCACAAAGCAACACATTTTATTGGCTGTTGATTCATCCATTTTACATAGGATTGTTGAGCATCGTAATTTATAGAACCATCTTCGTTAAATGGCACAGGCACTGCAGGGATTATTGAATTCTTAATATTGTCTTGAATATCTTTAAACTTCATTTCGCATCCTCCTCTTTAAAGACGTTTCTTTAATATGTCTTTAATTGTTTATATTTATATATTGAACATAAATTTTAAAATTCCTTCTTCTATATCTAAAAAGATTTAAAAGTTAGAATTTTTAGTTTCCATGACTTAAGAAATTTTTACAATACTATTTTAATTTATCTTCGCTAAAATCAATTTTGTAAACTCTACTTGGACGTCCTCTTCTTCCAGGTTGTTCAACTCCAACCTCTACTGCTGCTCCTCCATCTACCAGTTTGTTCATTATTCTATTTGCAGATCTTAATGTTATATCTAATCCTTTCTGTATGTCTGAAGCAGTAATGCTATCTGTCTGCATCTTTGATAGTAAGCTTTTAATCATGGTCAAATTAGAAATGCTAATATCAGTTTTTTCTGTCCATTTTAATAGTGTTTTATCTTGACTTTTTAATTTATACTCTAAGCTATTTGATGAACCTATTGGTCCAATTACGACTTTATCTTGATTTATCATATAAGCCAATGAATCTTTCTTTTCTTTAGATAATGCTAATGCTTTTCTTGCATTTTCCTCTGCCTCCAAGGCATTAGTTCCCGTTCCAATTCCCATATTAATAGACATAGAAAACTTATCCTTGATTTCTTTAACTATAGGAATACTCTCATAGGAGTTAGTATATTCTTGAAATATACCCTTGGTAATAAGTACAATGAATTCATCTCCATCTGCTGAAGAGAAAACAGATGCCTGATTGAGTCTGCTATAATTTAATAACTCTTGATATAGAGACAATCTTTTCTCTTTCATCTCAAGAGCAGATATTCTATTTCCATTTAAGCTATATTCTTTTATATCTACTATTATAATAATTATTTGATTGCTTTTAGCAAGTCTAGTTTCACTAGCTGATGCTATTAACTTAAAGGTTTCTTTCATTGTAAACTTTGTAGGAGTCGCTTTGAAAACAGGTACCTTATACTCTTTCAACTTTTTATATACAGAGTTAATAGAGGTTATAGCAGCTTCTGTCTTACCTTCTTCATAAAGGCTACGATGAAATTCTACATATTGCTCCCTAGAGTAATTAGACAAATGCATATCATTTACATACAAAGAATCATAGAATACCTCTAATTCCTTATACACTTCTCCAATTTCTGACTCCCTTAAAGTATCTATGCTGATTTTACTAATGTTTATATTGTTGTGAAATTTCATTTTGAATAATACCTTATATAAAGCTGAACCTAATATAGGGTAATAAAACAGCTGTTTGTCTGTTAATTGAGTTTGTCTCACATGATAATATGGTAAAAATCCTGTAAACAAAAATGCATCTACTTTATTTTCCCATTTTTTTACTTTGTTTAAAGTGTCTTTTTCATCTTCATAGGGAATCCCAACTGTCTGAATGGAATTATATTTTTTTCCTATGTCAATACTTTCGTTTACCAAATCCTCTGGTCCAACAATCCCTACTCTCATATATAAGCCTCCAATCAGAAAGGAATCCACACCTTTCGTCTGTTATGAGAACATTTTTTACTGCTTCTATCTAGCAAAGATTAGTCCCATCTTTAATTATGTTCTCATAAACTATTTTACCATATTTCTCATAATTGTCTTTATTTATTTCTCCTATACCAACTTCTTCATCTAAATGTATTTTTCCATCTTTGCCCATTACCATTTCTTTAATATCTTTTCCTTTGCCATACCATCTGCTGCTAGGCTCTATACATGCAGGATATTTGAATCCAGAAAATGTAGCAAGAGCTAATATACATGCTCCACCTATTCCACTTTCAGGCATAGTACCTCCCCACACTTCAATGTTGTGCTTAGAAGCTAGACTATAAATCTTTAAAGCCTCATAAATCCCTCCTACTCGTTGAACTTTAATATTCCAGATATTTGAACCGCCTATTTCTATTGCTTGTTCTGCAACCCTTTCTGATTTTAAAGACTCATCTAAGCAAATCGGGGTCTTAATCATTTTACTTAATTTGCAGTGATCAAGAATATCATCATGATGAAGAGGCTGTTCTATGAAAGTACAATTGTACTTGTCCATTTCTTTTAGAATACTCTCATGTTCCTTTAAATTAAAGGAAGCATTTGCATCAGGCCATAATATAAAGTCATCTCCGATAACTTTTCTTGCAGTTTCTAAAGCCTTTAAGTCCCAGCCTGGTTTTACTTTTACTTTAATCCTTTTATAACCTTCTTCTACGTATTCTTCAATCCATTTTGCTAATGTGTCATAGCTATTATCTTCAGGTATCCCTACTGATGCTCCAGAATAAATATAAGAATTATTCTTCAAATATTCTTCTGTAGTACCTAATTCCTTTAGCTTATTGTAAATAAGTGTTTTTAAAGAAATATTGTTTTTTCTTGCAACTAAATCCCAATAAGCAGTTTCTACTCCTGCTTTAGCAAAATTATTGCCTCTTATGCTATCATTTATAATTAGATTTATGTCTTCAATAGACTGAATTTCTTTGCCAATAACTCTCGGAAATATCCATTCCTCTAGCATAGCTTTTGCAGAAGAAATTGTTTCTGATGAATAAAAAGGCGCTTCAAAAGGTGCTGATTCTCCATATCCAACTATTCCATCTGACCACAATTCGATTATTAATGATTTTCTACTATAACTAACTCCACCACTTATTTGAAATGGAATAGCGTAAGGTATATCGACCTCAACTATTCTCGCACCATCAATTTTAAACTTTTCATTTATGTCCAAATTCTCCACCTCTATAAGAAATATTAAGACATGTCTCTATATAGTCTTTATATTATTCTACATCATTCTTTAATAAAAAGCAACACTAAAAATAAACATTCGGGAAATCGGGTTAGGTCATAAAAAAATCAGAGGAAACTTGCTTCCTCTGATTTTCATAATTACTTTTTGTTTATTAGCTGTTTTTCAGCTTTTGCTATTAGCTCTCTAACTATAACGCCTGTATGTTTTGCGGCTAAATTTCTAGGGTCATCTACTCCATATTCATTGGCAATCTCTGTCTTGAATTGTTCAAAGGCATTTCTAGCTTCTGGAACAACTAGCTTCCTTCTAGACAATAAGATCATCTCCTTTGGAATTTTTGTCCCCTATATAGTATTTACAAAGTGACTTTATTTTACCCTCCACATAATAACAGCATCTTCTTTTGTATCTGAATAATAGCCTTTTCTAACTCCACAATCAATAAAATCATATTTCTTATATAATGATTGAGCTATTAAGTTTGATTTTCTGACTTCTAAGGTCATATTTTTTATATCTCTTTTTTCACATATGTCTACAAGCTTTTCAACGATTAGATTACCTATGCCTTGTCCTCTGTATGGGGAGCTTACAGCTATATTAGTTATATGTCCCTCATCTAATATGAGCCAAAGTCCACCGTATCCAACTATTTTTTCATCCTTTTCTGCTACAACGTACCTAGCTAGTTGATTCTCGGTTATTTCTAAAACAAATGCTTCTCTTGACCATGGTGTTGTAAATACTTCTCTTTCTATAGCTAATACTCCATCTACATCTTCTTCAGTCATTTCCCTAATTATCACATCACTCATTTTTGTCACCTATTAAGCAATGCTTTTCATTATATTCTCTTTGTGCCTGGGATTCTCTTAGATAATCTGGTACAAGTTCAAAAAAACTTTCAGTTTTACCTTCTTTAGCTTTTACCATTGCAAGCTCTGCTACAGAAGAGGCTCTCGCCATATTAGCACTTTTTGGAGCGAATATAGCCTTTTCTCCTAATGACTCCGAAAGAATATCTTTATAGGCATAAGTTCCGTCTCCTACAAATACTATTTTTTCTGGTCTATCAGATAATACTTCCATAAGTTCTTTGACCTCTAGGATTGTTTGTTCTTTAATTATATGTAGGTTTCCATTTACCCATTTATATATTCCAGTAAATACTCTATCTCTTCTAGCATCCATTATTGGTACTACTATTCCCTCACAATAAGGTAAATTAAATGCAAGTGCATCAAGAGTAGACACCCCTACTACTCTTTTATCTGTTGCCTGAGCAAGTCCATTTACAGTGGCCACTCCTATTCTTAGGCCAGTAAATGAACCTGGTCCCTTTGCTACAGCATATACATCTATGTCTTCAGGCTTCAAGCTACAACTGTCAAGGGCTTCTTTTATTATTGGCATTATCTTTTGTGAATGAGTTAGTTTATGATTAAGAGTATATTCTACTAATAATTTTTCATCATCCACAACAGCACATGTTGCAGACATACTAGAGGTATCTATGGCTAAGATTTTCATCTTTCTTCAGCTCCTCTTTTATTTTCTCTATAATATTTATATGTTTTTCTCCATTTCCACTTATTATTATCTCTCTACCTTCATTATTATCTTTTTTACTAATTTCTATGTTTAATCTTTCTTCTGGTAGTATTTCTTCAATTATATTGGCCCATTCTATAACAGACACACCTCTTGAATAGAAATATTCTTCATATCCCAAATCATACATTTCATCAACATCATTAATTCTGTAGACATCAAAATGATATAAAGGGCATCTTCCGCTATACTCATTTATTATTGTAAATGTAGGGCTTGTTACATAGTCTTCTACATCTAAACCCTTTGCAATAGACTGAGTCATAGTAGTTTTTCCTGCACCAAGGTCTCCAGTCATGCATACTACTTCGCCACCAGTTAATAATTTTCCAAGTATAAAACCAATTCTTTCTGTTTCTTTTAAATTATCTACATTTATTCTAAGCAATACTTTCATCCTTCCTTAATAGCCTAAAAATATTATATCCAGTTTAGGTGTGATATACAAGTGCATACAAAGGAGATAATTCAATAATAATATTAGCCATATAAAAATGCACCTCCAAAAATTAAAAATTATTGTCTAACTTTTGGGGTGCGCTTCACACAGAGTGATTACAGTTATATACTTTTTAAGTGTATAAGGGTATTTATTATTTGTGTAATATTGGAGAAACTCTTTTATATAGTGGTATTGTAATAACTGAAACCATAATTCCTTTCAGTAAGTTAAAAGGTACAATCCCAAATAATATAAAACTTCTGTAGTCTGTGACAAATTTATTAACCTTTGCACCCATATCAACAAAAGCTTCAACAGGAGCACCAAACAACTTAGCATAAAAAGGTATTAGGAAATAATAATTTAATACAGAAGCTGCAACAGTCATAGCTACAGTTGCTGCAAGCATACCCAATATAGCCATTTGAAATGTTTTTTTCTTTTGATATATAACTCCAGCTACAAATACAAATATACTACCTACAAAAAAGTTTGCCAGCTCTCCTACTGCTCCAGTAGTTGTTCCTTCTATAGCTAAGTTTAATATGTTTTTAAGTAATTCAATGACTACACCAGCTATAGGTCCCAGTGAAAATGCACCAATTAATGCTGGAATATCACTTAAGTCAACCTTCAAAAAAGGTGGTGTAAACCATAGAGGCATCTCTAAGTACATTATTAAAAATGCCAATACAGATAATACTGATGTCTTAACTAATGTCCTTGTGTTCATTCTTTCTTTTGCAATTAACATATACCATCCCTCCAAATTTTAATTTGCCTTCAGAGCAATTGGTATTTTCCACAGTCTCGCAACACAAATTTATTTGTTCGCTGTCGCTCACATAAATTTGGTGCTCGTTGCGTTTGACCTACCATCGATTTTTCGAAAAAAGCATTCGAAAAATCGGGTTAGGTCATAAAAAAGCCCTGAAGTTATTACATCAGGGCTTAATAGCTAATTTATATCCGATTTAGAATCTTAATCTTCGAATTAATTCGAAGTTTCATTAAGTATGTGGATATTAGCAAAACCTTCTCTCATCCAGACTTTACTGTCGGTCTTGGAATCTCACCAAGTCAACTGCCATAGCAGCTCGCGGACTATACCGCCGGTCGGGAATTACACCCTGCCCTGAAGATTTTATATTTATTTGTTGATTTTGACAACTTTATTATCTCATAGGATAATTATTTTGTCAATTCAATTTTGAACAGTTGTTAAACAGTTGTTGAACAATAGTTAAACTATCGTTAAACCATCGCTAAACCAGATCCTTCACTAGCGTTCAGGATGACAATTCTCAATTGATCTACTTAACTCTTTTTCCGTCAATAATAGTAGCATAAGTCTTGCATCCTATATCTGTTAAAGGATTGCCATCGAAAATCACTATATCTGCATCTTTACCTACTTCAATACTTCCTACTCTATCTTGTATGCCTAATATTTCAGCTGGATTAATAGTTATAGCTTTAAATGCTTCCATCTCATCTAATCCTGCTCTTACTGCTAAGCCTGCACATATTGGAAGGTATTGTAGTGGAATAACAGGAGAATCTGTCATTATGGCGATTTTAACTCCAGCATTATGTAAAGTAGCAGGAGTGTCAAATGTTAGATTTCTAAGTTCAAATTTAGACCTATCAGAAAGAGTAGGTCCTACTATAGCAGGTTTTCCTTCTTTTGCAAGATGCTCTGCTATTAAATGTCCTTCTGTACAGTGGTCAAGTGTTAAATCCACTTCAAATTCTTTTGCTATTCTTATAGCTGTAAAGATATCATCAGCTCTATGAGCATGAGCCTTAAGAGGAATTTCTTTTCTTATAACCTTAGCCATTGCTTCCATTTTCATATCATATTCAGGAGCTTTTGAAGGATCGTCCTTTGATTTTTCAAGCTTTTCTACATATCTTTTTGCTTTCATCAACGTGTCTCTTAATATTGCAGCAGTAGCCATTCTGGTAGATGGTGATTTTTTTTGGCTTTCATACACTCTTTTTGGATTTTCTCCAAATGCAACTTTCATAGCTAAAGGCTCTTTAACTATCATATCATCTATTCTATCACCATATGTTTTTATAGCAACAAACTGTCCGCCTACTACATTTGCACTACCAGGACCTGTAGATACGCAAGTAATTCCACCTTCACGCGCTTCTTTAAATGTAACATCCATTGGATTTATAGCATCTATTGCTCTTAGATGAGGTGTGACAGGGTCAACCATTTCATTTCCATCACTGCCTTCAAATCCTATACCATCTTCCCACATTCCTAGATGGCAATGAGCATCAATAAATCCTGGTGTCACTAATCTGCCTTCTGCATCAATGATTTTTGCATCAAGTGGTGCAACTATGTCCTTAGCTATCTCCTTTATTTTCCCATTTTCTATTAAGATGCTACCATTTTCAATTATACCAGATTCAGCCATTGTATAAATCCTAGCATTTTTAATTAAAAGCATTATTATTCCCCCTTAAATATTGTAGTCATACTTTCTATTATATTAGATAATTGCCCTATGTAATTACAGAACGCTATTGACAGCATTAGTCAAATCCTCAATTGTAAATGGCTTGTCTAATACAAAGTCTATGCTTTTATAGCTTTTATCTTTAAACCTTCCAGGCCAGCCAGTAGCTATGATGAATTTGATTTTAGGGTTCGCTTCCTTGACTATTTTGCTCAATTCAGCACCATTTAGTTCAGGCATAGCCAAATCACATATAATTATATCATATTCTTTTTGCGATAGTCTATGTATTACATTTTCACTGGAAGTTTCTAGCTCAGAATGTATTTCAATTGTTTCAAGCATCTGTACTACAGTTTCTCCAACTTGCTGTATATCATCTACTACAAGAACATTTAGGTTTTTCGCTATATTTAAATCAATATTGGCATCATTCTTAGGGCTTTCAATACTTTCAGATTTTTCAATATATCTATCAAAATATAATTTAAAAATTGTACCTTTCCCAACAACGCTTTTAAGCTGGATACTTCCTTTGTGCTCTTCTATAATTTCTTTTGCAATACTAAGTCCTAATCCCGTTCCCTTAGTACCTTTTGTGCTGTAAAAAGGTTCAAATATCTCTCTTATGGTTTCATCAGGTATTCCTATGCCAGTGTCGCTTATTTCAACTACAATCTTATCATCAATATCCTCTGTTCTAATAGTTAGAATCCCGCCTTCTTCCATGGCGTCCATAGCATTTGACAGTAAGTTAATAATCACTTCTCTTATTTCATGCTCTATACAATAAATCTTGCTGGTAGAGTGAAGTCCTTTTATAATTTTTAACTTGTTACCATAGGATTCATAGAAATTTTTCCATCTTGGCCTTGCCATCTCTATACCACTTTCGACTATTGAGTTTATTGGATAAACATCTCTTTTATCATTAAATTGTTTACGACTGAAATTCTGCACTCTCTCCACTATTTTTTTCCCATCTAGAGCTGATTTATAGATAATATCCATATACTGTCTTATATCATCATTTAGTTCATGAGTTAAAGCGATTTGTGAAAATCCTAATATTGTAGTCAATAAATTATTGAAATCATGAGCGATTCCTCCAGCCAACTCTCCTAAGGCCCTTAATTTTTCAGTTCTAATAATGCTCTTTTGATAATCCTCATACATCTTTTGCTTCTGTATAAGTATCCATAATGTACTTCCCAAAGTCTCTAAGAAATGAATATGTTCAAGGAGAGTTTCCTTTTCTTTATGAGAAAATAATAGCATTATTTCGGTAGAATTATTGTTATCAAATTCTATAGGTATTGTTATTAGTGTCTTAAAATTATACTTCCTGCTAATATATTTTTGCTGTGGAGTTTCAAATTCTTCTTCTGATATTATAAATACTTTATCCTTTATTGATTCTGTAATTATCTCACTTTTAAATCTATGATTCTTTACTTCTTCTAAAAAGCCCTCTGGCACTTTATATGTACCTTCAATGGTTCTAATAATGTCCTCTTTTTTTAGGTATCTAGCTATATATCCAAAATCTATTCCTACTAATTCTGCTATTTTTATTAACGCGGTTTCTAATAAATCATTATTGCTCTGTCTATAGGATGCATCTAATATTAATTCGTTTAGAAATTCTAACCTTTCGCTTTCTTTATTATGCAAAGTCCTATTCATTATATTTCCCCCTGTATTTTTGGCCTAAAGCATACAGTTATGACGATTTAGACTTCTTTCATACTAAGTGAAATCCTCCCCTTCTCAACGTCTACGCTGAGTATCCTTACATTTACGATATCACCTACAGAGACTACATCCATAGGATTCTTTACAAATTTATTAGACAAATGCGAAATATGAACTAAACCATCTTGTTTTACCCCAATATCCACAAAAGCACCAAAATCAACTACATTTCTTACAGTACCTGTCAGTATCATATCAGGTTTTAAATCTTCCATCTTTAGTACATCGGTCCTAAAAATTGGTTTTGGCATTTCCTCTCTAGGGTCTCTACCTGGTTTCTTTAACTCTTTTATTATGTCTTTTAAAGTAGGTACTCCTACTTGTAGCTCCTCAGCAAAACTTTTGATGTTTTTCTCATTTACAATAGAATCAATTCCTTTTAGCTTACCTGCTCTAACATCTTCTTCAGAAAATCCAAGTTTTTCAATAAGTCCTAATGCAACATCATAGGATTCTGGGTGAACAGCAGTGTTATCTAGTGGATTACTTCCATCAGATATTCTCAAAAAACCTGCACATTGAACAAAAGTTGCTTCTCCTAATCTTTTTACTTTAAGGAGTTCTTTTCTACTATCAAATTTCCCTGTTTCTTCCCTATAATTCACTATATTCTTGGCAACACTTGGTGATATCCCTGAAACATAGCTTAATAGTGATACAGAAGCAGTATTTAAGTCTACTCCTACATTATTAACACAGTCCTCAACTACTCCTTTAAGAGTTTCATCTAATTTTCCTTGGTTTATATCATGCTGATACTGCCCTACTCCTACGCTTTTGGGGTCAATTTTCACTAGTTCAGCAAGAGGATCTTGAAGTCTCTTACCTATAGAAATAGCTCCTCTTATAGAAACATTTATATCGGGATATTCTTCATTTGCAACCTTTGAAGCCGAGTATACAGATGCTCCTGCTTCGCTGACAATAGTGTAATACACTTTTCTATCAAGGTCTCTCAGCATTTCTGCCACTATCATCTCTGATTCCCTTGAAGCTGTACCATTTCCAATAGCAATAATATCTACATTATGTTTATAAATTAAATTAATGAGTTCTTTTTTTGCTTCTTCTACCTTATTCTGAGGTTCTGTTGGATAAACAGTAGTATAATCTAAGAGTTTTCCCGTTTCATCTACTACTGCAATCTTGCATCCAGTTCTATAAGCAGGGTCAAAGCCCATAACTACTTTGCCTTTTACTGGCGCTTGCATAAGAAGAGGCTTCAAATTAATGCCAAAGACTTTTATAGCTTGTTCTTCTGCTTTTTCTGTAAGTGTGTTTCTTATTTCCCTCTCTATAGAAGGAGAAATAAGTCTTTTGTATCCATCTTCAATGCTAGAGAGTAAATAAGGCGTAGTAATAGCCTTATGATTAGTTACAACCTTTGATTTCAATATATCCATTATTTCGTCATCTGGACTCTCTACCTTCACCTTTAAAAACTTCTCTTTTTCTCCTCTATTAATAGCTAATATTCTATGATTTGCAATTACTTTTACTGGTTCCTTATAATCATAATACATTTCATATACAGAATCAGCTTCATTATCTGTTGCAGAAGTGACAACTATTCCTTTATCGAATACAATCTTTCTTATTATTTCTCTAAATTCAGCATTGTCAGATATTGTTTCTGCTATGATGTCCATTGCTCCCTGATAAGCTTCTTCTATAGAGTTAACTTCTTTTTCTGCATCAATAAAAGGAGCTGCTAATTCATCTAAACTTCCTTGATTAATCTCTTGAGACAATATTATCTCCGCCAATGGCTCTAATCCTTTTTCCTTAGCAATTGTAGCCCTTGTTCTTCTCTTAGGTCTATAAGGTCTATATAAATCCTCTACTCTTTGGAGAGTTTCCGCAGACAATATTTCCTTCTTTAATTCTTCAGTTAGCTTTCCTTGTTCTTCGATTAGCCTTATGACTTCATCTTGCCTACTCTCAAGATTTCTTAAATATGTAAGTCTTTCAAACAAATCCCTTAGTACAACATCACTTAACTCACCAGTCTGTTCTTTTCTATATCTTGCAATAAAAGGTATTGTATTACCCTCATCTATTAGCTTTACTGTGTTTTCTACTTGGAACTTTTTTAATTTAAATTCTTCAGTCAATTTTAAAATTATATTCAATAGACTCTCTCCTTTTTACTTTTGTTTTATGTGTCAAAACAAGGATTCAGATACATCTGAATCCTTCATACCATCTTAGTTAACTTTAAACCCTTTTATCATTTCGCTTAGATTATCTGTCATCTGATTAAGTTCTTCTATAGACTGATTTATCTGATGTATAGCAGATTGTTGCTCTTCAGTACTAGCCATTATAGTCTGCGTTCCTGCGGCTGTCTGCTGTGATACAGAGCTTACCTGTGCAATAGAACCTTCAATTTTACTCATATTATCAGAGAGCTCCTGCACTACTATAGCAAAATCTTCAACACTCTTAAAGACTTTATCTGTTTCATTAACTATTTTTTCAAATGAAACTATTGTCTTTTCTATAGCTTGGCTACCCTTATCAACTTCTACAATCCCTTCTCCCATGGATTTTGATACTCTGTCCATTTCTTCTTGTATTTGATTTATTAGTATTACAATGTTATTTGAAGCATCGCTAGTCTGTACTGCCAAATTCCTCACTTCATCTGCAACTACTGTAAAGCCCTTACCATACTCACCTGCTCTAGCAGCTTCAATAGCTGCATTTAAAGCAAGAAGATTAGTCTGCTTTGATATGTCATCTATAAAAGTTATGATATTTCCTATTTCTTTAGTACGTTCATTTAACGTAGATATTTGCTTAGCTGATTCCTTTACCTTAGAAGCTATAGAGTACATTGAAGTTTTTGTACTCTCAACATCTTTTGATCCTTCTTTAGCAATATATGAAGCCTCACTGGTAGCCATTAATATTGTGTGGGAATTGTCATCAACTTCTTTTACATTTTTAGATATTCCTTCTACTAAGCCAATAGTATCTTCAACGCTTTTTAGTTGGTCTTCTGCCCCAGTTGCAACTTGATCTACGATTCTAGTTATTTCTGCAGAAGCACCAACAGTTAGTTCTGTGCTTTGGCTTAAGCTTTCTACATTGGTCTTAAAATTAGCTACTATTCCATTGACATTAGATATAATTGCGTATAATGAATCCACCATTTTATTAAACTCTTGTTGAAGCTTACCTATTTCATTATGAGAGTCTATTTTAACTCTTTTTGTTAAGTCTCCTTTGCCTATTTCATCTACTGTTTTTACAAGGTTTACTATAGGTGCAGAGAATCTCCTGGCAATAATAGAAGTCAAAAGTACTATAATAAGTACTGCAATTAAAGTCACTATTAATGTTCTAGTTAAGTTAGCAACTGCAGCTTTGGTTATCTCGCCTTTATGTTGCTCTACAACAACTCCAAAGCCTGTAGAAGGCATATAAGTATAGGCTCCTATTACAGTTTCACCATTTTCATTTTTATATGTACTTACATCTGAATTTCCTTCTAATACCTTAAGTACTCCTTCTATTCCTGCTTCTTTAGCATTGAAAGGTATGAATACTTTATTTCTATAGTCAATATGTACAATCATTACTCCATTTCTATCCACCATGTAAGTATTACCTGTTTCTCCAATTTTATATTCTTCTGCTATCTGAGCTAAATCCTTTAAGCTTATATTAGCTGCAATAACTCCTTTAACTTGATTTGCCACATTCTTTATAGGCATGGAGATAATTATTTCTGGTATCATTTCTTCTATATGTGAATCTGATACATATCTATCTTCTGCTAAAGTCTTTTGAAACCATTCTTCCTTTTCAACACTTATATCAGTTTTCATGTTTTTACTTGATATAATCTGATTTCCTTCTGCATCATAAACTTGAATAGAATTTATGCTATCATACTCATAAGTTATCTTAGTAAGAATTGCCCTAGACTTATTTTCTTCTAAATAAAAGAAATCATTAGTTAAATACAATGACTTTAGAACATCAAACAATCCATTTATTTGTGCATCAACTTGACTAGATATTGATTTGGCTATGTTTAAATTTGATTCTTCAATACTTCTAGTATTTTTTTCGGTTTCAGTAAAATAATTCATAATTCCTATTAATAGCATTGGTAAAATTGCAAGAATTAAAACTACTTTAGCAATCTGGTTTCCTATCTTCCTTCTCATCTTAAAATCAGTTGTAACGTTCTCAGATTTTTTAGCATGCTTTTTATTTTTCCCTTTCTTAGCATTATTTCCGGTATTCTTTAGTTTTGTCTTTTTGGTTTTTTTCACTTTACCCACCCTTTCAAAGAAGTATAGCAGTCTTAATTAACCTGGTAATTTAAAGTCAACACATACATTATTCTACATTTTATTGTTTTTTCCTTCATTTTCATAAAAATAGTAAGTTGTTACAGTTTCTTAAAGTATTAAGCAAAATAGTCATCCACAGATGACTATTTTGCTTTGTATTTTAAATATTCGTTCATGAACATATCTAAGTTCCCATCCATAACACTAGAAGTATTGCCTGTCTCAGCATTTGTTCTATGATCTTTAACTAAACTATATGGATGAAAAACATAAGACCTTATTTGAGAACCCCAACCGATTTGGTTATACTGTCCTTGAATATCCTCTATTCTCTCCTTTTGCTCAAGCTCTTTAACTTCTATTAGCTTTGCCATAAGCATCCTCATAGCAGTGGCTTTATTACTATGTTGAGATCTTTCATTTTGACATTGCACTACTATGCCTGTAGGTATATGGGTAATTCTTATGGCTGAATCCGTAGTATTTACGTGCTGACCACCAGCACCTCCTGACCTATATGTGTCTATTTTTAAATCATTTGGATTTATATCTATTTCTATATTTTCATCAAGCTCTGGAAATACATCTACTGATGCAAAGGATGTATGTCTTCGTCCTGAAGAATCAAATGGCGAAATCCTAACTAGTCTATGAACACCCTTTTCGGATTTAAGGTATCCATAAGCGTTTATTCCTCTTATTAAAAGAGTTACGCTTTTTATTCCTCCCTCAGTATCAGAGAGGATATCTAGAATTTCTGTAGTGTGGCCTTTTCCTTCTGCCCATCTTTTATACATTCTCAAAAGCATCTCTGTCCAATCTTGTGCCTCTAGTCCACCTGCTCCTGAATGAATAGACAGTATGGCACCATTTTTGTCGTATTCACCCTTAAGCAAAGTTTTTATCTTTAGGTCATCAATTTTTTGTTCAACAGCATCTGTGTTTTCTCTTAAGTCTTTTTCAACTGAATAGTCTTCTTCCTCTTCTGAAAGCTCTAGAAGTACTTCTACATCCTCTAGCTCTGCTGAAAGTTCTTCGTACTCACTTATTTTGTCTTTCATAAAAGTGATTTCCTGCATTGTTTTCTGAGCTTCCTGTACATCTCCCCAAAAGTCTGGCTTATAAGTCTTTTCTTCTAACTTTTTTACTTGTTCTCTAAGACTGCCTAAGTCAAAGAGAAACACCAACCTCTGATAATTCCTCTCTTAATTTAGAAATTCTATCTCTATATATTTCAAATTCTATCAAATAATCAGCTCCTTCTTTTCTCACCATCTATATCACCTGTTCCCGGAATATGAATAAAATACACACTCACGGTTTCGGTCACGAATAATTCTATAGCTCATTCCGATAAAAAATCCTACAGCTTGCAAACTCGCTTCGCTTAATGGAGTTACAGAAATCTTTGATTTCGTTGTAAGCTCCTTATGTCAGCGTTGGCTGACCTACATTAATATACTTGCTTAACGGATTTTTCACCTCCATTCGCTAAGAATTATAGTCGTGTCCTGCAAATGTTCGCTTAGTATTTTATTCATATTCCTCTATTGAAATTTGTCATCATTCATTTTTCCCACAGCACTTCTTATATTTCTTTCCGCTTCCGCATGGACATGGGTCGTTTCTACCTATTTTTTGTCCTTTTACTATTGGTTTAGCTTTCTTTTCTGATTCACCGTGACTTGCACCTGTCACCTTAGCTACTCTTTCTCTTTCAACTTTTTCAGGCCTTTCAAGGTGAAACAATGCTCGAACAGTATCCTCTTGTATGCCCTTAGTCATTTCTTCGAACATGTCAAAGCCTTCTACTTGATAAGCTATTACAGGGTCTTCATTACCCATTGCTCTTAAGCCTATACCTTGTTTTAGCTGATCCATGGCATCAATATGATCCATCCATTTTGTATCGACTACCCTTAGTAATATAACTCTTTCAAGATCTCTTATGACTTCTTCGCCTATTTCTTTTTCTTTGCTCTCATATAGCTTTGTAGCTGTATCTAGCAATGCTTCTTTTAGGCTTTCTTTTGTAAGCTCTTCAGGTCTTTCAAAAGTCACCATACCTTTAATAGGCATAAATCCTGAAATATTGTCAACAAGACCATTTAAATCCCATTCTTCAGGATATTTTAAACCTTCTGTAAAAATGTTAATAGCAGCATCTATAATATTTTCTGCCATTGATAGTATATGTCCTCTTAAATTCTCCCCTTCAAGAACTCTTCTTCTTTCGGCATACATGACTTCTCTTTGCTTGTTCATAACGTCATCATATTGAAGAACATGCTTTCTAATACTGAAGTTACGCCCTTCTATTCTTCTTTGAGCACTTTCTATAGATTTTGAAAGGAGATTATGCTCTAGTGGCTCATCATCAGGCATACCAATAGTATCTATCATACTCTTTATCTTATCACTACCAAAAAGCCTCATTAAATCGTCTTCTAGTGATACATAAAACCTTGATGAACCAGGGTCTCCTTGACGTCCTGCACGACCTCTAAGCTGATTATCAATACGCCTTGATTCGTGTCTTTCGGTACCTATTATATGAAGTCCTCCTGCTTGTATTACCTTCTCTCCTTCTAAAGCCGTACTTTTTTTAGCTTCGTCTAATAACTCTCTATAGATTTTTCTCGCATCAAGTATTTCTTGGTCATTTGTTTCTGCGAAGCTATCTACTACAGAAATCATCTCATCAGTATAGCCTTTTTTCTTCATTTCACTCTTTGCAATAAACTCAGGATTACCTCCAAGTACTATATCTGTACCACGACCAGCCATGTTAGTAGCTATAGTCACGACACCAAATCTACCGGCTTGAGCTACTATTTCTGCTTCTCTTTCATGATGCTTTGCATTTAACACCTCATGCTTAATACCTTCTTTTTTAAGCATTTTACTTAGTATTTCAGATCTTTCAATTGAAATAGTACCTACAAGAACTGGTTGCCCTTTACTATTCTTCTCTTTTATTTCATCTACTACTGCTTTAAATTTAAATTCTTCATTTTTATATACAGCATCAGGATAATCGTTTCTAATTACTGGTTTATTTGTTGGAATCTCTATAACATCGACATTATATATTTCTCTAAATTCATCTTCTTCAGTTTTAGCTGTACCTGTCATACCTGAAAGTTTTTTATACATTCTAAAGTAATTTTGGAATGTAATAGTTGCAAGCGTTTTAGACTCTCTTCTTACATCAAGGTTTTCTTTTGCTTCTATAGCTTGATGAAGTCCTTCACTATATCTTCTACCAAACATAAGCCTTCCAGTAAATTCATCAACTATGATAACTTCTCCATCCTTCACTACATAGTCAATATCTCTCTTCATTAGGTTGTTAGCCTTTAGAGCTTGATTGATATGGTGAGATAGCTCCATATTTGAAGGATCAGCAAGGTTTTCTATACCAAAGGCTCTTTCCGCCTTTGCTACTCCTTTTTCTGTAATAGTTACGTTTCTAGATTTTTCATCCACCACAAAATCTACTGTTTCCTCTTTATATTCTCTATCTAACTTACTTACTTTTTCTTCATTAGGGTCTATTATTCGACCTTTAAGTGTCTGCACAAAAGCATTGGCAGCATAATAAAGCTTAGTAGATTTGTCACCTTCTCCAGAAATAATAAGAGGTGTCCTAGCTTCATCAATTAATATACTGTCTACCTCGTCAACGATTGCAAAGTTCAGTTCTCTCTGAACCATTTCATGTTTATATATAACCATGTTATCTCTTAGATAATCAAATCCAAATTCGTTGTTAGTTCCATAGGTAATATCGCAGTTATATGCCTGCCTTCTTGCACTGTTGTCCATATCATGTAGTATACATCCTACAGATAAGCCTAAAAACTCATACACCTTACCCATCCATTCCTTGTCTCTTTGAGCAAGGTAATCATTTACTGTAACAACATGAACTCCTTTTCCAGTAAGTGCATTTAAATATACAGGCAGTGTTGCAACAAGTGTTTTACCTTCACCTGTTTTCATTTCAGCTATTCTACCTTGATGAAGAACAACCCCTCCTATTAACTGTACCCTATAATGCTTCATGCCTAAAACTCTATGAGCTGCTTCTCTAACTACAGCAAATGCCTCTGGTAATATATTATCTATTGTTTCGCCTTTTTCAAGTCTATTTTTGAATTCTCCTGTTTTAGCTTTTAATTCATCATCAGAAAGTTTATGCATTTTTTCATCAAATGTTTCGATTTCTTCTATTATAGGCTCTATTCTTTTTATCTCTCTCTCACTATGAGTACCAAAGAATTTTTCGAAAAACCTCTTCATAAATCTCACCTCTCATATTTTTTGCCTTATCAGTTTATTTTATCATTGATGTCAATTAATTACAAGTGAACAAAAAACAATAGTTGAACAGTAGTGTAACAGTAGTTAAACCATCGTTAAACTATCGCTACACAATCGTTAAACTATCGCTAAACTATTGTTAAACTATCGTTCCACCATCATTAAGCATTGATACTCTCCAGCATTAATTTATTTCTGCAAGTTTCTATTATATTCTACTCTTATATCTGAACTTAACCATATTAGTTCTATCGTAGCTTTCGTTAGTCATGACCCCTTGAACAAATAAAAACAAGCCTAGGAATATAAAAATATCACCAATACTCAGTATTTGAGGAGAAAAATATGGTGGTGGAATAGTGACTATTTTACCAAGTAGTCCGTACTTTGAGGATACATCAAGTGGTATGTAAAAAGCTAGTTTGCCTGATAAGGTTAGTTCTGCCAACTCTGAATATCCTGCCAAAATAAGTCCATCGATAGACACAGGTGTCCTCCATCCATTAGCAAACATTACAAAAATATTTAGTATCATCCCCAATAATATAATCAGTAGAGTTCTATGCCTTATATTAATTACAATTCCTATAAATAGGAGTATGTAAGAAAGTATATTAAGCTCTCTTATATACTTTAGAACAAACTCATTCCCATTAACCCCAAATAATATTATAGTAGCTTGAATAATCACTGCTAAAATAAATACCCAAGTATTTTTAAATTCTAGTTTTGATAACCTAGAAAACTTACCCCCTCTTATCTTGCCAAAGAAAATAGCTATAATCATACTTTCTATTAGCAAAGTTGATCCCCCCTTTTTTATCTACCTTGTTTATTGTAAATATTCTATATTTTTAAACTAATTCCTTTTAATATTATTTAAAAACTTATTTTGTTGCTATAGCATAGTTCAAAAAATATAAAAGCGACAGATAGCCTCTGCCGCTTATGTAAAAATAATTCAATTAAAATTCTGGTTCAATTAATCCATAATTCCCATCTTTCCTCTTATAAACAATATTCACTTCATCTGTTTCTGCATTTCTGAATACGTAAAAAGCATGTCTAAGTAGTTCCATTTGTAGTACTGCTTCCTCGGCATCCATAGGTTTCATTGCAAATCTCTTTGTCCTGACTATACTAGGTTCTTTTTCATTTTCCACTGCTGGAAGCGCCTGGAAGTTCTCAAATCTAATAGTTTCAAGTCCCTTGCTTTTCTTTTGGAGTTTAGTCTTATTCTTTCTTACTTGTCTCTCTAAGACATCTATGGCCTTGTCTATTGATTGATACATGTCGTCAGTAGATTCTTCTGCTCTAATAATAGCACCTGAAAAAGGAATTGTTACTTCAATAATCTGCCTACTTTTCTCAACACTTAATGTAATGTCAACTGGAACATCTTCGAAAAAATATTTGTCTAGCTTGCCCATCTTCTTCTTAATTACATCCTTTAAAGCATCTGTTACTGCCATGTTTTTTCCACTAATAGTAATTTTCATAAACTTCAACTCCCTTCAGTTTAATTATTAAGTTATAAAATCTATATTCAGTTGTTAAATATAAAATTCTACATAAAATTTATATATCCTTTTAATTATTTAAATTTTATAATAATTCACACATCTACGAAATCAAATAAGATATAAAACAATATAGAATTTGTTAAATATATGATACCCACTACGTATATTAATTAACATTTTTTTATCTTTTTTATCAGATTAATGTAGAGAAGATTTCTTGCTTGTCATACTAGGTAAAAGTAAATGTTCCTATTATTTTAAGTTAAAGTGATATTAATGTAATTCGACTTAATGTAGAATCATTAACTTATTTACTAGCTAGAGTCTTTGTCCACTTTTTTTGTTATAAAAATACTTTAATATAAAAAAATAGTTAATGTAATATAATCTTTTTTGCCAATTTTTGATTTTTTTCTTTGCTAACTATTATTTTTCATACACATATAGTATAATTATTCAAGATAATATCCACAACTTTTTTGTTACTTAATTGTGGATAAATAACAGGGTATTCTGTGGATAATGTGTATAAGTCTGTGGAAAACTGTTTACTTGCCTATATACTACTGTGGAAAACATGTGTATAAAAAGTGGAAAACTTTATAATGTTTTCATTATTATACAGTAGTAATTTTGCCAACTAAATATGGATTTATACTTATTCTTTTCATTGTGCTCATACCAACCCTATATACTATATCTAGTGATAATAAGAAATAGTTATTAAATGGCTGAATTTTCCCATTTGATTAGTTAGGATAGAATAAAATTTTTCAGATGAGGGAAATAATTAAATATTTAAAATATTCTGATAAAATGACTTTACAAATTTTATAGAATAATGTATAATGTAGTCAATAGGATATGGTAGCTCTATATCAACCGTCTCCACAAGAAAGTGTAGTACCATTATATTGAAAAATTTGTTTGTTGGTACGTTTTACAAAGTAGTAAGTTAGTTTAGAATTAGAGTTTTAAGAGTAATAAGTAAAGTCTGTAGTTTAGTTTTAAAATTTAGTATCTTATATTTGGACGTAAGTAGGAAGTGTGATGAATGTTGTTAAATGACAGTCCACCAAAATCAGCTAGATGGTTGATGTATCTACCGTAAGTCCTATTTAGATAAGCAGACAGCTTTCAGGTTAAGAAGGCTGTCTGTTTTAATTGCTTTTATGAAAATATAATTAATAAGGATGGTTACATTGAAAATAGGCATGAGAACAATAAAAACATCAATTGCAGTTACAATAAGCATAACTTTGGCTTATATTCTTAAACTTAACTCTCCTTTTTTTGTAGGAGTTGCAGCCATTATAGCTATGCAAGATAATCTAGTAGATTCTTATAGAATGGGAAGGAATAGAGTACTTGGAACTATACTTGGAGCCGTAGTAGGACTTTTAGGCTCTTTAATATCTGCTGGTAACCCAATAATTATCGGAATAGGAATAATTATAGTCATACATCTTTGTAATAAGTTAGGATGGAACAAATCCATATCAATAGCTTCAATAGTATTTATTTCTATTACTTTGAATGTAGAAGAAGGTAGTGAATTATATTATAGCTTAAATCGTATCCTAGATACTATAGTGGGAATTGTTGTAGCTGTTATTGTTAACTTTATAATTTCTCCTCCACTTACTAAAGACAAAATATATTCCATATCAATAAATATAATAGATGAATTCTCTCAAGCTATTAAAACAATCGTAGTGAGTGAAGGAGCAATTAAAAAAAGTTCCCCTTTAAAAGAAATAGAAGACAAACTTGGTGCAATAAATAAGGAATACCCAATATTAATGAAGGAAATAGATATTAAGCTATATAGAAAAGATTTATGCGATATTAATCTTCAACACTCAAAGGAACTCATAAAAAAACTCTATAATAATATAAATATATTGGTTGAAATGGGATCAGGATTTAATATTGATTTAGAGAATTGTAAAATTTTAAACAAAATTTACGATCTTGAAATAATTGGTAGTGATAACCTTAATAATTTAGATATGGTATATAATTATCACTTAAAGACTTCTTTAGAGATACTTGAAGAGCTTAGAGAAATATTTGAAATGTCTTCTTAAAGAACTAGAAAAGAGACTGTGCTAGTTCACACAATCTCTTTTCTAGTTAATTCCTTTCATCTATAAACATAGTGCCATTATAATCTGAAAAATAACCTTTCGCCATTTTTTGCCCTTGTCTTAGATTTTTCAACCTTTCTTTTGTTTCTTCAAATTTTTCATTCATTATAATATTATTCTCATCATCAAGGCTTTTTAATGACGCTAGTACAGACTTTATTTCATTCAATCTGTCTATTAGAATCTTCGCGTTAGGATATTTCATGCTATCAAGCTGGCTTATAGTTTCTACATCAATAATAGCTTTTAGTTCATTAAATTTTAATTTGTATAAAGAATCTATTTCATCTATTTTCCCTATTTGGCTTTGTATATTGACTAAAATAGACTCCATATCTTCCATGTTTTCCTGCTGAATAGCTTCCTTTTGCCTTGGTTTAAGACTTAAAATAATGTTTAGACTTTCAAGCTTTTTTTTAGTTAGTGCTATCATTTCGTATATAATATCATTCACCATATTATCCCCTAGCCTATAAAGCTCCATATTTAATCTTTCTAGCTTCCTTCATAGCTTCCTTCCAAGTATCTCTTATTTCTTCTATTAATGGTAAAGCCTCATCTAAAAATTTTACATCTTTTTTGATATTTGCATCTATTAACTTTTCCAAAATAAATGTATATATGCTTCTAAGGTTATTAGATATTTCATAGTTCATATCTAATGTATTATTTAACTCCATAATAATATCTTGTGCTCTTTTTATAGCATTATTTGCTTTCTCTATTTCCTTATTTTCTATGTGTAGCTTCCCTAAATTAATAAATTTAATAGCCCCATTATAGAGCATTAATGTTAATTCTTCAGGAGATGCTGTCATTATAGAGTTTTGCTGATATTGCTGATACATATTGTTATAGGTCATTGCTATATTCACCCCTTCAGTAATTTTACATGCCAAGCTGCTGCATTAACCAGGAACCTTGGTTGTTCATCTGTTGTACGAACTTTTCCATAGCTGCAAATTGATTATAATACTTGTCTTCTTTTCTAATCAACAATGCATTTAAATCACTTATTCTGTTATCTATATCACTAATATCCTTATCTAACATGCTTATACTTCCATAGTTTGTAACAAAATCAATCATGATTTTTGAATTAATATTTCTAAATAAGCTTGATTCTTCTCCAGGACCAGCTTTATTTACAATCTGCTTCATACCTTCTATCATGGTGTTGTACATTCTAGTAATGACTCCGCCTTTTCCTTCTACTGTTTCTCCGGGAATCAAGTTGCCATTTGCATCTTTTGCAGGGACTGGCCCTGCTTCTTTAAATAACAAATCTAATACACCATCTACATCTTCTGATATGGCTTTTCTTAGCTTTTCTTCATCTATTTCTAACTTTCCTCCAATAGCACCTGCAGCCCATTTTTCTGTATCTATGCCTATCTCATAAAGTGCCTTAAATGGTCCTTCTATACCTTCTACCCCATTATATAAAGAGTTTCTTAAATTTTGCATAGTACTAGAAATAATAGAGTCATTTCTTAAAAGCCCACTTTTAGCTTTTTCTTCCCATAGCTCTATTTCTTTTTCTTTCATGGCTTCTTTTTGCTCTGCTGTTAAAGGTCTATAGTCTCTATACTGTTTTTCTCCGAGAAGCTTGCCCATCTTGTCCACTATTTCATTGTATTTATCGACGAAGCCTTTAATCTTGTCATATACTGCATCTGTGTCAGTGTCTACTCTCACTGTCGTGCTTCCTGTAGTTCTTAAATCGAGATTAATACCGTTGATAGTAAATTGATTAGTAGATTTAGTGATGTTTTCTGCACCATTGAAAGTTATCTTAGCATCAACACCTTTATATGTTGTCTCAATACCTAATGCCTCTGGAATGAGATTACCATTGTCATCATATGATGTTACATTTAGCTTTAATGCTTCTATGAATTTTTGGCCTGCGTCTGAATAAGTGCCCGTTCCTGTTTCTGGATTAAAATCGTATAATGCATCCACTTTAAGAACTGCATTTTCACCTGTAGTAGTTGTCTGTATAAAAAATCTATCAATACTTGCATCATAAGATACCTGTACTCCAGCGTCTGATGCATTAATCTGTTTAACTACGTCACTTATTTTATCAGTTCCATTAAAACTAAATTCTTTATCATTTATTCTAAACCTTATTATGTCGCCTTCAGTTAAACCTTCAAACTGGCTTGCTAAATTCTCGCTGTTTCCACCATCTTTTGTAATATTAGCGCTACTAGCAGCCTTCACTCCATCAGCTAATCTATGTACTGTTACATCATAACTACCATTTACAGCTTCAGATGTAGTACTTACCTTAACTGCACTTTCATTAGAAGATACTGCTCTTTTTACCCAGTTTAAGCTACTCAATGACTTGTTAAATATAGCTCCTGTAGAAGTACTTCCCGATAGCCCAAATTCTTTTTTAGTATTTAATATAAAGTTTGCAAAATCTTTATTTATCGAATTATATAGTTCTTGTCTCCATTGTAGTACTTGCTTGTCCTGTTGCACCCTATCTACTTTTGCTCTTTCTACTTTCATCAAATCCTTAATCATTTGATCTGTATCTATCCCAGTAGCTAGTCCAGTTATTCTTATGCTACTCATAATATTTCACCTCAATTTAAATTTTCTTATCTACAATTATTCCCGCCAATTCCCATAGTTTTGCTACCATATCTAATATTTTCTCAGGAGGAATTTCTCTTATTACTTCATCAGTATTTGTATCTATTACTTTAACAGAAATATATCTAGTTCCTTCATGTATTGAAAATTCTAGTCTCCTGTCATAAGGATTAATAGCTTTATTTACACTGCCTATTGCCGACTTTATCTCTTCTTCAGTGTATTTTCTCTGAGAATTTGGTTCTACATTTTCTACTTTCTTATCAATAGATAATTCTGAACGTACTTTTTCACCTGTTGTTAACCTTTGTGAATTATATTGCATATCGTTAACACTTATATTATCTACTCGCATGCTAACTCCTCCTATACCAAAGATTATCTATATTTAATATCGACAGTAAAAAGAAAAACTTTAATTCATAAAAAATACTCCTCCTTACAGTAAACAGTTTTATTATTTTATCTGTCTACTATAAGGGGAGCATAGCATTATTTGTGTCTACTCAAGGATTCTTATATTTCACTAATTGTAGGAATGAAATCATTATAATTGCTAAAACTAACTTCTTTTGAATAATCAGAAAGCTTTCCAGTATAAATATGATTAAGCTCTTTTATGTTCATGAAATCATTAGGAGTAACTAACCCAGGTCGCTTATTAAACAGGTTTAAACCACTTTTTTCTAAAACTGTAGCTACAAATTGAGAACAGAAATATCCATATTCTCTTTCAATAGGAACCTTCACAATCACACCTAATAGACCAATAAAACTATACACGTACTTATCTTTTTCTTTCTCAAATTGTTTAATTACTTTTTTCATACGATAATAAATACCTCTATCTACTTCTAGAGAAAAAATAGAACAGGTAGTTTCACTAAAATATTCGTAGATTTCACTATCTATGCTTTCTATGACAAATCCTCCCCATAAAGGATTATTGTATTTTTTTCTACCAAAACTATAGAATCGTCTTAAATCTTTACTAAAAGAAATAGCAACATGATTATAAGGAGCTTTGGTATATGCTTTGATAATCTTTGTTGGGAAAGAGCCTGTATTAGTAAGTAAAATATATATTGTTCTTTTCTTTTTCGATTTAATACTTTCCATGTAAAACTCTCCTACTTATTATAGAATAATATTTACTTCATAATCATACTCTGGACATCTATTTTCTTCAATATATACCTTAGTAAAATAGCCATTTCTCTCTACTAAAAGATTTTTACACTGAGGGCAATAAGTAGCACTGTTAACATTAGCTACATTTCCCAAGTATACATAATTCAAATGCCACTTTGCTATTTCTCTTCCTTTAAGCATTGCTTCACTTTAGTAGGAGGATTGCTCATCTTGTAATTTGGAAAATACCTATTTAAATGTAAAGGTATATTTTTATCTAGTCCTCTGATATTGTGCAATTATGAGGACATAAAAAGCATTTTAGTTTATTGTTGTGTTTTTCGTAAAAGGATGCATCATGTAACAATATATTCACCTATACTTGATTATGTCTAATAACTTCAAACTTTTCAATAGTATAATCTTCATAAGGAAAAATCCTGCCTTTTTGGAGAGCAATGCTAAGTTGCTCTTCTACTGTATCTACTCCCTCTAAATCTGGAAGTAATAAACCGGATTTGCCTCTACTTCTTACTATGACACCATATTTTTTAGGATCAAGCTCCTCTTTAGTAGCCATCTCAGGCTCAGTAAGTACATCTACAGAAAAATCTAACTCTTCTAGTTCATCCTCTGTTACTGGAATAAATCTTGGATCATGTAATCCGGCTTCTACAGCATTTCTAATGATTTCCTGGGCTATATTTTTAGTAGTTGGGAAAATGGTGCCTACACAGCCTCTTAATTGTCCATCATTTTTCAATGATACAAAAACTCCTCTTTTATGATTTTTCATTTCTTCAGTTACATAAGAAGTTAAATTCATATATTCTCCATACATTAAATAATGTGTTAGGCTCTCACGGGCAAGTCGTATGTATGGATCAGTAGTGTGAATTTTATCCTTAAACCTTTTTCTATTCTGATCTAATAGAATAGTATAAGTATCTAAATTAGTCTCTTTTAAAGAAAAGCTCATAATAGAATATCCTACTCCAAAAGTACCTTCATAAGATAGAAGATTTCCTTTTATATCATATCCATTCATAGCTCCAAGCATCACATAATATGAACGAAGTCCGCATTCCCCTGCTTTTTCAATAGTAGTTCTGTCCATATTAAATATTCCTAATACATCTCCATCTTTAAGTAATGATATTATTTCATTGTCAAACTTTTCACCATAAGGGCTATAACCATAAGGCCCATCGTCAGTAAGCATATGAGATAAGTCGCCACTAGCAATAAATACAGCATTTTTATCACTATCTTCTACAGCCTTCTTGATACACATACCAAATTTGTATAGCTGCATTTTAGGTAGCATTCCATAAGTTATATGTACTAATTTATATTTAGTATGCTTCTTGTTTATGAAATACAAAGGTACCATAGAGCCATGATCTAACTCATATTCTATATCATATGTTTTTGCAGAATCTCTAGTCATGACTACAGTTATAATATCTTCTTTTGCTGAATACTCAATTATTTTTCTTGTCAAAGGTATATCTATTTCTAAGCTTAAGTTTACCTGTGGAGCAGAGAACCTCCCTAGATTTCCCTTAATTTTATTTTCAAATGACATTGCAATTGCATCATTAAACAAAGGTCCATGGGGTGTCACTATTATTATAGTGTCCGGTTCTATCCTAGCTATATCCTCAGCTACTTTATTAAAAGCATCAGTTGTTCTTTGTATTTTCTTCTCTTCGCCTCTGCCTATTTCTGGAATAACAATTGGAGGATGAGGCATAGTATAAAAAGCCGAAATTTTACCCATAAAAATCACCTTTCTTAATAATTGATTATCTAGTATTTTACATTTATTATATCATATAGTGAGAAAAATAATAAGACTTCCAAAGCTTATAAAAACCTGGACAAAATATTGCCCAGGTTTTATTATTTCACTTTAATCATTAAATTATCACTATCTCCACTGACAACTACAGTGACCTTATCCTTCAAATCTCCTCTTATAATCATTCTACCTATTTCAGTTTCAATATGTTTTTGTAAGAATCTCTTTACAGGCCTTGCTCCATATTGGATAGAATAAGCTCTGTTTAGGACAAGTTCTTTAGCTTCATCAGTAAATTCAATATTTATCTCTCTGTCTTCTAGCCTATTTTCAATTTCATCTATTTGCAAATCAATTATTCTAAATATCTCTTCTCTCCTTAATGGTTTAAACATAACTATTTCATCAATACGATTTAAAAATTCTGGCCTAAAGGTTCTCTTCATTGTGTCCATTACTCTTTCTTTAGCATCTTCGTCAATATGCCCATCAGAATTTATCCCTTCAATTAAGTAAGAAGAGCCTAAATTAGAAGTCATGATTATAACTGTGTTTTTAAAATCTACCGTTCTACCTTGGTTGTCTGTAAGCCTACCATCATCTAAGACTTGAAGAAGTATGTTAAATACATCTGGATGTGCCTTTTCTATTTCGTCAAATAATATTACAGAATAAGGCTTTCTCCTAACAGCTTCTGTTAATTGGCCGCCTTCATCATAGCCTACATATCCTGGAGGAGCTCCTACTAGCCTAGATACTGAGTGTTTCTCCATATATTCACTCATATCTATCCTTATCATATTTCTTTCATCATCAAATAGAGTTTCTGTCAATGCCTTTGCCAACTCTGTTTTACCTACACCTGTAGGACCTAAGAATATAAATGAGCCTACAGGTCTATTGAGTGCCTTGATACCAGCTCTTGCTCTGATAACAGCATCTACTACAGATTCTACAGCTTCTTCTTGTCCTATTACTCTTTTGTGAAGTATTTTATCTAGATTAAGTAGCTTTTCTCTTTCTGTTTCTACTAGTTTAGATACAGGTATTCCTGTCCACTTAGACACTACTTCTGCTATTTCCTCTTCTGTTACTTCTTCTTTTAACATTCTATCTTCACTTTGAGTTCTTAAATTAGCTTCTTCTAGCTTTTTCTCTAGTTCAATTAGCTTTCCATATTTCAACTCAGATAATTTTTCTAAGTCATATCGTCTTTCTGCATCTTCTATTTCTCTTTTTACTCTATCTATTTCTTCTTTTACTTCTTTAATAGAAGATATGCTTTTCTTTTCATCTTCCCATTTTGCTCTTTTAATATCATATTCTTCTTTTAAATTTGAAAGCTCCTTTTCTAATTTTTCAAGTCTTACTTTAGAGCTACTATCAGTTTCCTTTTTTAGGGCTGCCCTTTCGATTTCTAGTTGGAGAATTCTTCTTCTGATTTCATCTAGTTCAGCAGGCATACTGTCTATTTCAGTCCTTATCATGGCAGAGGCCTCATCCATTAGGTCTATAGCTTTGTCAGGCAAGTACCTATCACTTATATATCTATCTGACAGAGTAGCACAAGCAATTACTGCGTTGTCTGATATTCTTATACCATGATGAATTTCATATTTTTCTTTAATCCCTCTAAGAATAGATATAGTGTCCTCTACAGTAGGTTCAGTAACTAATACTTTTTGGAATCTTCTTTCTAAAGCTGCATCCTTCTCTATATATTTTCTATATTCATCTAATGTAGTAGCGCCTATACAATGAATTTCTCCACGAGCTAGCATTGGCTTCAAAAGATTTGAAGCGTCCATAGAGCCCTCTGTCCTGCCTGCTCCTACTATGTTGTGAATTTCATCTATAAACATAATAATCCTGCCATCTGAATCCTCTACTTCTTTTAATACAGCCTTTAATCTTTCTTCAAATTCTCCTCTGTATTTGGCACCAGCAATTAGTGCACCCATGTCTAAGGCAAATATGGTCTTATCCTTTAGGCCCTCTGGTACATCTCCATTTATTATTCTTTGAGCAAGTCCTTCAATTATGGCTGTCTTACCAACTCCTGGTTCTCCTATTAAAACCGGGTTGTTTTTAGTCCTTCTTGAAAGAATGCGGACAGTATTTCTTATTTCTTCATCTCTACCTATTACAGGGTCAAGTTTACCCGTTCTAGCCTCTTCGGTTAAATCTCTCCCAAATCTTTTTAGAGCATTGTATGTGGACTCTGGATTGTCTGATGTAATACTTTGACTTCCTCTAATTTTCTTAAGAGCTTCTAAAAATCTTTGTAAATTAATATTGTATCTCTTAAATATTTTCTCTGATATAGTTCCTCTTTCTTTTAATAGAGACATATAAATATGCTCTACTCCCACATATTCGTCACCAAATTTCTTAGCCTCATCTTCGGAGTTTAGGAATATTTTAGTGTAAGTTCTACTAGGATAAATAGAGCCTCCTCCACCAGATTGTTTAGGAAGATTATTTATTTCCCTATTCACATCACTTTTAATAAGCTCTACATTTTCCCCCATGTAGTTTAATACCATTGGTATTAAGCCTTCATCTTGGTTAACAAGAGCATAATGAATATGGATTTCTTCTAGTTGGGGGTTGCCATTTTTAATGGCTATTTGCTGAGAATTTTGTACTGCATCAATGCTTTTTTGTGTAAATTTGTTTAAATCCATTTTCTTCACCTCTCTTTTAATACAAGAAAACAGTTCAATGCTACTGAAAAAACCTAGTTTCTTTTCTTGTCATTCTAAGGTAAAGACGAAGAATCTCATATTTTAATGCTTATAGAGATTCTTCACTAATGCTCAAAATGACAAAACGAACTTTATTAGTAGTCTTAAACAGTTCTTATGTAATTATAAATCAAAACAGAAAAAGTTTGACCTTCTCTGACCTTTGTATTTATTATAATCCTATTACTGTTAAAAATCAAGACAAATATCTAATTTTTAAATTTAGGAAAAATACACTGAATTACGGTTTCCCCCATGGACAACTCCTTTCCTTGTTACTTTTGATAAAAAAATAACAAATATTATATTAAGTATAGTATAATAATTATAATAACTATAACAGTATAGACGGCTAACGGTTCCCATAATAAGATACAACTATCTCAATAGATAAGATTATAGCTTGTTTGTCAATTATGATAGGAGGGGGATACAATTGGACAGATTGTCAATTGGGCAAATGGCAGAGCTAAATCACATATCTAAACAAACCCTACGTTACTATGATAGGATAAAACTTTTAGAGCCCTATATAGTCGATGAAGAAACAGGATACAGATATTATAGTATAAAACAAAGTGCAAGGCTTGATATGATCCAATATATGAAGTCTCTAGGAATGAAGCTAGAGGATATTACACTGTAGAAAAGATGGATAATGTTGAATATCTATAATATCCAATGCAAATGTACCGTAAATAAAAATACATGGCAAGAAAATAAGTACCACACTTTAAATAGCCCCTTTAGAAGCAAGACTTCTAAAGGGGTTTCTGTTTAATAATAAAAGGATTTTCTACGCTCATGAAGCTTGTCCCTGAGTTTACTTCTTTAATAATTTATTATTTATTCTAATATTCTTTTCAACATTAAATATTTCAGAATCTGTATCAACATATAATGAAGGAGTTTTGGCATTTACTAGTATTTGAGTTGGATAAATACTTTTATGCCCTACTATTAAATATCCTACAGCACATACTACTGAAGCATATATTCCTACTTCTGACCCAAATAACTCCATGCACATAATTATGCCTGCTATTGGAGTATTTGCACAAGTAGCCATAAAAGCAACCATACCTACAGCTGCATAAAATGTAACACTACCATTAATTATGGTCCCCCATATATTCCCTATAGTTGAGCCAACAAAAAGCATAGGCGTAAGGATACCACCGCTTCCACCCGAACCTAATGTTACAGCTGTAGCTATTGACTTCCATATAAAATCTGTTGGCCTTATGTTATGTGCCATAACAGCACTATTTATCGTTTCTTCTCCTATGCCTAAATAGTCAGTTGTTCCAGTTAAAAATACAATTAAAATTATGATTACACCGCCTATTATTCCTTTAATAGGCGCATAAACTTTTATTTTTTCGAATAATTTTTCAACAAAAGCAATAAACCTTATAAAAACGATAGAAAGTACTCCTATAATTACCCCAAACAATATCATTCTAGAAAGAATTATACTTTCACTTAAATTGCTCATATCTATAAAATAAGTAACTAAAGGTTTTGTTTTTAAAAATTTGCCTACAAAAAAGCTTACAAAAGCTGCTATTAGAGAGGGAAATAAGGATATATAAGAAAACTGCCCTATATATAATACTTCTGATGCAAATATTGCTGCTCCTACTGGGGAGCCAAATACTCCAACAAATCCCGAAGCTACTCCACAGACTGCTAATCTTTTTCTGTCCATATCCTTTAATTTGAATATTTCTGATACTTTTGAAGCTACTCCTGCCCCGATTTGAGTTGATGGTCCTTCTAATCCTACAGAACCACCAAAAAGTAAAGTTATTACTGTTGTTAGGAGTTTAACTGGCACCACCTTTATATCCACTTTGCCTGATTCTCTGTTAATTGCCTCTATTGCTTTTTCCGTGCCATGTCCCTTAGCATCTGGTGCCAGCTTAGTAACTATAAAACTACTTAAAAATAAGCCAATTGGTAATAATAAATAATAGTATTTGAACCTATAAGAAAAGTTAGTTGTTACAGTGACTAATTTAATAAATAAAGCTGTAACTCCTCCAACTAAGCAGCCTATAATTATAGACATTACTATCCACTTAATAAGACTCGCTACTAATACATATTCTTCTTGTAAATCTCTAACAATGGTTTTTTTCATAAAATCACTCCTGTTTTTAATAGTGCTTCTATCTTTTCAATGAATTATTGCAGAAATATTCCTAAGCTATGTAGCCAATAGAGACATACGCTAATTTCATTATATTATAGTTTTGAATAAAAATACAATGCACAATTTCTATTTTATTTTACATGATATTCTTGGTTTTGGATTTTATAATATTGGTCTTTAACTTTACTTGACTTAGCCCTGCTGTCTTGTTTTATACGTTAAATATGTCTTTTATGAATTTTTAAATCTAGTTTCGTTATACTAAAATAGAAACTAGATTTAAATACCTCAATGGTTTAATTGTCATGGGTATAAGCTGTTGTAATATTTTGCTATTATGATATAATAAGCTAATTAATAATTGGAGAAGGATAATTTATGATTATTGACTATTCTTATACTAAGAAAAAAATCGATACGGTTTCTGGACATATATTTAAGGGTAGAAACTATAGGTGTAACTACGTTAGATTCAAATCCTTATATAGGAACTGTGCCCCTGGAACTGAGAACGTAGAGTTGTACCTATTTGAGCCTAAGAGGGAAGCCAGAGGTTCTGCATTAATTCTCCATGGATTAGGCAGCAAGAACATTAAATATCTTTTATGGCTTGGTCCCCATCTAGCTAGTGCAGGCGTTAGCACTGGTGTATTAATACTGCCTGGCAATTATACTAGGGTGGAAAATAACTCTGTAAGTGGTCGTAGCTATCTGTATCCTGACATGAATGTAATGTACCAATTTTGGGAGCATGGAGTTATAGATACACTAAGTACTATTGATATGCTAGAGCAGTCTGGTACTTGGAAGGAAAATAATATCATTGCAGGATATTGTTTAGGTGGTATGATATCTACTATTGTTGGTGTCATAGATAATAGAATAAACCATTTGCTATTTATGACAACTGGTGGACATATGCCTCGAATTTTACACCAATCACCAGCTACCGTATTTGCTAGAAGGATGTTTGAGAAAGGCTTTGATAAGGGATATCAATTGAATGATAAAAAGACTCTTTATAACATTTACGATGAGCAGTTTCCGGAAGTAAAGAAAATGTCCTTCAATGAAATATTAACTAGCGAGGATATTCATCCCTTATTTAAGGTGGATCCTATTTCATATGCTCATTTATTAGATATGAAAAAAGTTACATTTATTGATGCATATTTTGATCATACTTTGCCTGTTCTATCACGAAAAGTGCTCTATGATGAAATGTCCAGCGCAAATACTAAGATACTACCAATAAGCCATGTGAATTGGCTTCCTTTTGGATACTTTTTAGCTAAGTATATGCTTTATAAGCTTAATTTCAATTCGAAAGAAGCAAAGAAGGCATTATTAACCAAGGAAATAATACAAAACCCATTAGAAAAATAAATTGTGGTAGGTCGACATATGAATAAATTTATTGAAAAGCTTAGAACCTCTTTCTTTATTGTAAACAAACTGTATTTAGTACTAATATTTATTGTTCTTGCAATAGAAGACCTTACTCTAGGCTTCTTTTATTTCCTCATGTCTATTTTTATATATGCTTGGAAAACATTTAATTCAAGAGTTCCTATAAACGTGAGCAAGAAATTTGAACCTAAAACCTATATCTATAAAAAAACTAAAGATAATGAGCTTAAGCTAGATGTTTGGCTTCCATCAAAGAATAAGGCTAGTACTCCCTTGGTGTTTTTTTGCCATGGTGGAGGATGGATATCTGGATTTAGAAATCAGCCTAATAATGTTTCCTGGTGTAAATATTTAGCTTCAAAAGGCTTTGCTGTGGCAAGTATTGACTATAGATATGGATATAGAAATACTATGGAGGATATCCTCTTAGATTATAGAGATGCGCTTGAATATGTAAGGAAAAATAGTAAAAAGCTATCTGTTAATAAAGATAATATAATCTTAATGGGACTGTCTGCTGGAGGACATCTCTCGCTACTGTATTCTACTTACCATACCTTTAATAAAGACGAAGAGATGATGTCTGGTATAAAGGGAGTCGTAGCTTATTATGCTCCTACTGATTTAAATGATATTTTTGTTCCAGAAAGCAAATCTATATTTGCAAGATTTGCAACTAACCAAACATTAAAGGGCATCAATGCTCCAAAGGAAGAAATATATGACTTTTATTCTCCAATATCCTGGATTAGTGAAAACATGATTCCCTGTCTAATAGTCCATGGAAGGCAAGACAATACAGTGCCGTTTAAGTCCTCTATGAAGTTTGTTTCAAGGTTAAAGGAGCTTAAAATCAAACATACTTTTTTAGTTCATAAAAAAGGTGGACATTCCTTTGATACTAGACTTAAGGATATAGCCACTGTTAATATATTAGAGAAAACGGTTAGGTTTATTAAGAGAGTTGAGTAAAAATAGGCTGTTATTCCTGTCCTGTTCCCTTGTCTCTCTTGACATTTTTAGTCACTCATATAAACTATAAATATCAAATTAATTCGAGGTGAAATATGGATAAATTCAATAAAAAATTAAACGACTATGCAAAACTTTGTGTTAAGGTTGGAATCAACACTCAACCTGGAGAACCTCTTGTAATTAATGCTCCCGTTGAAGGAGCGGAATTTGTAAGAGTTGTAGCTAAACATGCCTATGAGGCAGGTGCTAGCGAGGTGCATGTTAATTGGAATGACGGGGTACTAACTAAGCTAAAATACGAGAACGCCCCAATGGAAGTCTTTGAAAGCTTTCCAAAATGGTATGCAGATGGTCTTGAAGATTATGCTAAAAAAGGTGCAGGATTTCTTTCAATATCTGCGCAGGACCCTGAGCTTTTAAAAGAAGTAGATCCGAAAAAAATTGCAGCCAATAACAAATCATCTGCCATTGCATTAAAAGAATGGAGAAAATATACCATGAATGATATTAATTCCTGGTGTGTTGTATCTATCCCAACAAAGGGCTGGGCAAAAAGAGTATTTCCAGATGTTTCAGAAGATAAAGCTGTGGAACTTCTCTGGGATAAAATATTCAGCGCAACTCGAATGGATTTAGATGATCCAGTTGCTGCGTGGCAGGAACATTTGGCTACATTAAAACAAAAAATGGACTTTTTAAATGAAAAGAACTTCAAAGAACTACATTATACCTCAGCTAACGGAACCGATCTGACTGTAAAGCTACCTGAAGGGCATATTTGGGTCGCTGGTGGCGGGAATAATTCAAAAGGTACATATTTTGTTGCCAACATGCCTACAGAAGAAGTATTTACATTGCCACTAAAAACCGGTGTAGATGGTGTTGTCTATAGTACAAAACCTTTAAACTATGGTGGTAAATTAATAAAAGATTTTAGGCTTACATTTAAAGAAGGAAAAGTTGTAGATTTTGAAGCTAAAGTTGGTCAAGAAGTTTTATCTGATCTATTGGATATAGATGAAGGTGCAAAATATCTTGGAGAAGTAGCCTTGGTCCCATTTGATTCTCCTATATCTAATACCAATACAGTATTTTTAAATACTTTGTTTGATGAAAATGCTTCCTGTCACTTTGCCTTTGGTAAAGCTTATCCAACGAATTTAAGGGATGGAGAAAATATGACTGAAGCAGAACTAGAATCTCACGGAGTAAATAATTCTCTAACACATGTGGATTTTATGGTGGGGTCAAGCGATTTATCAATCGTTGGAAAAACACAAGATGGAGAAGAAGTACAAGTCTTTGAAAATGGTAATTGGGCATTTTAGTGTCTAAATGTTTGGGACAAAGGGATGGGAACTTTGTCCCTCTTCATGTCTCTTGTCACTCAGCTTAATAGATTATTGTATGAAAAAGGCTACCTATTATGGTATAATATGCTAAAGGTTCTGAATATCTAATTCATGGGAGTGATTTCATGATTTATACTGAAGAAATCGAAAGTATTAAAAATCAAATAGTTTCAAAATTTTCACCAATTGATATTTATCTTTTTGGATCCTATGCTAAAGGATTAATTACTAAAAAAAGTGATATAGATTTATGTGTTATTATTGACACTGATAATAAAAGAGAGTTAGTTCAAAAAATACTTTTTGAGGTAGAATCTGATAACGATTTAGATGTGGTCATTTACACTAGAGATGAGTGGGAAAATCATAAAGATAATCCATCTACATTTGCCCACATAATAAATAAAACAGGGGTGAGCTTGGTTGGTAGATACAACTAGATTTAAAGAGTGGTTTGAAATGGCTAATAAAGATATAGCAGGAGCCAGAATATTATTTGAACATGATGCAGATTATGGATTAGTATGCTTTCATTGTCAGCAAGCAATAGAGAAGTATTTGAAGGGCTTTTTGATATATAAAACTGGAACTCTACAGGAAGGCCATAGTCTAATAAAACTGTGTAAAAAAGCTATGGAATTTAATAGTGATCTGAAAAATTTTCTAAAAGATTGTGCTTTTGTAAATACTTTTTATATAGAAACAAGATATCCAGCGGAAGATCCTCTCTTGATAGAAAAGGAAGAAGCTCTAATGTGTTTAGAGATTACAGAAAATATTATGGGTTTTATTGATGGGTTAGTAAAATGATGTTATTCAATAGCTAAGACCCCAAAAATTTGAACATTTCAGAATCAGACCATTCCCGAGGGACAACCCGACAAGGAGACAGGAACTTTGTCCCTTTCAAACCTAGATATTTTCGCATCCTATCGAACACGATCGATAACACTTTTCGATATTCCTGTAATTCTCGAAAGTTGCCTTATAGTAACACCCTCTATTTTCTTTAATATTTTAATAACCTCATCTCTTCTATCTCTATCTAATTGCTCCAATATGCTGATATTTACGATGCCAAGTCTATTTATATAATCCATAACTTCATTATCTGACAATCTCACTTTTTCCTCATCATCTAGGCATTTATCCTTATTATTTTCGTTCATAAACTTAATAAATAGATCTGTAGCCTTTTTCTTATCCATGGAAAATAAGTTAAATCCAAAATCTATATCTACTATACTAGTTCTTCTAATGTATTCATGATAACTTGTCCACTTATACTCTATAATATTTTTTGTCATGTTTGCTTTCGCAGGATTTTCCTGAAACAAATGTCCGCATCTTTCATATTTGTCGCTATACCAATGAACATAACTTGCACAAATTCTTTTCATAGCCATTGAAATTGATTCTTCTACTTCTTTTATTAATATATGAACATGATTATCCATTATGCAATAGCCATAAATTTGGTATTTACTTATATTCTTGTAGCTTCTTAATGTCTCTAAAAATTTAGTCCGGTCTTCATTATCTTCAAATATAGTTTGTCTATTAATTCCACGTAGCATAATATGATATATACCACTATTACTCTTTTCCCTAGGGCCTCTTGACATATTTATCACCTCAGAATTAGAATACCATAACCCTATCATCGAGAAAACCCAAGATGGGAAATTTGTCAGAAATAAGTAACTTCGTTGTCACTGTTTTCTATGTCTAGAATATTTTTTTGCATTCTAGCATCCCATTTTTACTTGTTTTACCTTAAGCTTCTTTTTAATCAAGCTTATAATATTTCTAGTCATACAGTGATCACCTACTCTTAATAATATACATGTACTATAACATAGTAAATTAAAATCCCTAGACTAATAGCTGAAGATGATAAATATTGGAAGGGCTATGTCTTTGTATAAATCATAGTGACTATCAGATTATAAAGAAAATATTGCTGGAAACTAACGTATGTAAATAGTCCTGTCCTTTACCTAAGAAGTTCTAATATCTTTTCTGGTTTTTTATTTGCTTGAGCTAGCATAGCATGAGATACCTGCTGTAATATCTGATTTTTTGTAAGTTCCGCTATTTCCTTTGCCAAATCTCCATCCCTTATTCTAGATTCTGCAGCTAAAATGTTCTCTTTGTAATTTTCATTATTTCGTATAATTGATTCTAATCTATTTTGTGTAGCCCCAATGCGTCCTCTTTCTTTAGATACATAGTTAATAGCATTATCTAGTCTGCTTAAAGCCTTTTCAGAACTCCTTTCGTTCAGAATAGTTATAGTGTTTATTCTCATTAGTTCATTAGACACTCTAGATTTATTAAAAATCAAAGTCTCTTTAGCATTAGCTCCAATCTGATAACTCTCAGGATTATCCTCTTCCCTAGCATCAACATTAAAAAACAGAGTACCTTTAGCATTCCCACTTATAGAATCTATAGTATTGGCTCCTACTTCTGTAAAGCTTAATTTAAGTCTACCTTCATAATAGGAAGCTACGACCATAGAAGATAGTTCATTTAATTTTGAATTGATTGCTATAAGAAGCTCATCTGCTGTATACTCCTTTTCATCTAATATTATAGCTTGGGTTTCTCCATTTACATCCATGTTAAATGTATCATTTACTCCTGCCTCAATGCTCACTCCATTACTTAGGTCAACTATTCCAACTGTATGAGTTGGAGTAGGTTCTCCATAAGATTTATAGAATACTGTATAGGCTGCACTCCCCCTAACACCATCAATAATATATGAGCCTCTATCATCTCTTCCGTCGTTTTTACTTGTACACTTTATAACTAGTTTATTAGCATCATCTATAGCAGTTCCACTATCTACTCCACCTATCTGCACTTGCAGCGTGTCTTGTGGATAACCCTTCTTACCTAATTCATCGCTTAACTTCTTCTGAATTTCATTTACTATTGAACTAGCATTATATAATCCTGGATCAATTCGTAACTTAAATGTCTCTTTCTGTGAATTGCGATAGAAGTCAAATATTAAATAGTCATTTATATTTGGATGTATAATTATTTCTTTATTGAGCTCTTCCCTACCTACTATATAAGTATCATATGCATATGTCCTTCCTGAGCCTTCTATATGAGTCAACTTCACAATGTTTATTGAATTTAAAACATTATTATAAAATCCCTCTTTAAAGCCTGTTAATTGGTAATTTGCCCCAACACCTTTAGTGCTTAGACTCATATATTTTGAACTTCCCGAGTTCTTAATATCTACAACTATTTCATCCCCACTAAAAATATTCTGTTCTTCAGTGTTGTTTTTTAACAATTCTTCTTTGATTTTTTCCCTCAATTCATCAGCAAGTCCATTTCCATTATATATACCACTACTCATTTTAACTTCAATATCATATTGCTTGCTTTCATGAATATATGTAAATTTAAGCTTATTATTAGTATCATCAATAATAAAATCATCTACAATATTAGTTCTTCCTGTAATAGAATAATTAGTTATACTACCAGCGCTACTTGTGGAAGGGATATTATATCCTGTACCTGCAATAATAGTATTATACGCAGTTCCTCCTATATCAGAAAAAAACTGGTTCTCTCCCTTTTCCTTGGTGGTAAATATAACATTTTTTAAATCATTACTTAAACTGACTTCTACATTTTCTTCACCTAATTTGTCTGATAGCATATTAACTAAACTATTTTTATCAAAGTCCCCATGGTCCAATTTTATTTCAATATTTTTTCCACTAATATTCATCTTCAATATGTCATTTGTATTATCAATAGTTACTCCATTACTCAGATTAGCTCGTCCCCTTAAAGTTGCTGGTGTTTCAACTATTTCTGGAGGTCCTACTATACCTTCTTCTGGATTAATGATTGTTGTGGTGCCACGGTTATGCTCATAGCCAGTAGTATAAGTTTCACAGAACAAGTCTAAAAAAGCATTAGACTTATCTAAAACACTCAACGTCCCTTCCCCTATTTCAGTATTTTTAATGATTAAAGCATATTTCCCATTATGTTCTTCTATGGTTACATCCACATTGGGAGTACCTAGGTCAGTGGTTTCATTTAATTTTGTTTTTATTTCTTCTACTAATTCTCCAATACCTTTACTTCCTACTTCCAATACTATGGCCTTTTCATTTCCATTTATTTCTACTATGAGTTCATTCTTTCCCTCTACTATATCAACAGTTCCACCTAATACATGTTCACCCTTTATGATTGCTTGAGTCTCTGCTCCCATAACAATATCAGGTTTTGTGTTAGTTATTTGCTCGCCTACAAATAGGTTATAGTATGCATTATATGTATTTGAGTCTGTATTGCCTAATTCAATCTTGATGCTACTTCCACTACCAAAATATTTGCTATATATACCTAAATAAGAGCCCGATACCTTCTTAGCCTCAATACCTAAATTGTGACTGTTTATATGATTTATAATCTCATCTAGGGTATAGTGCTTTTCAATCTCGCTACCTTCTAGTAGATTAATAGTATACGTTTCTAAACCATTAATTCTCAAATTCAATATATCATTAACACCTTTTTTAATAGTAATTCCTTCGCTAAGATTTTTTCTACCTTCAACGTATCCCTGACTCTTTGTTATGTATCCATACTTCGCATTGTCATATAATACGGAGGTGATTCCATCTATTCTAATCATATTTCCACTTAAACCTGTGATAACATGCTTGTCAGAGGTTAGAGCTATGTGCTTATCTAAGTATTTTATGGCCTTTACGTCATTTTCCCCATAGGCTTCTAACTGATTATTAATAATATCTATTAACTCGTCTATTGAGTATCCTTCGCTGTTAGGGCTAAAATTAATAGTGTATTCTTTACTGGCTCCCACATAGAATTTTAGCTTATCATTATATCCACTTTGAATAAAAAGCTTTCCATTTTCTTTGAATTCGGTCACTCCAATAACCATTCCTGGTGGATTCCCTATATGATATTCATAGAATAGAAAGGATAACCCACCCTTTATATAATCAATTGATGTGCTATTTTCGCTTTGAAGAGATACAGTGTTATTTTTTGTAAGATTTACTATAAGATTCTTATCCTTTTCTATAAGTTTGTCGTCTATTATATCTATCAGCTCATTAATTGAATAATAACCTGACTCTACCGATAGTTTTGTAACCTTTCCATCCACAGATATTTCTAAATCGTTATTGTATCCATCAATTATGTTTACAAATTTATAGAAATATTGATTTCCTTCAAAACTATAAAATGAGGACTCATGTGCTTCAAAGATAGGTTTAGAATTCCATTGAGATCTTGTTGTAAAATCATCTATAGAGAGTTGAAGTTCTCTAAACTCTTTCTGTATATTCTCTTTATCCTCATAGGACAGAGTTCCATTTAAAGACTGAATAGTTAATTCCCGCATTCTTTGCATAACATGATGAGCTTCATCCAATACTCCATCTCTAACCTGAAACTTAGAGATAGCATCCATGACATTTTGAGATGCTACATCAAGACCTCTTATTTGGCTTCTCATTTTTTCAGATATACTTAGCCCCGCTGCATCATCAGCTGCCATATTAATTCTAAGGCCTGATGATAACTTTTTCATAGATTTTTCTATTTTACCAGATATCTTTTTATTATTATTGAATGTATTTATTCCTAAGAGATTATTTTGAATACGCATAAAACTCCCCCTTATTACCTACGATGCCCCTATATTTCCCCAATAATATACTTAACTAGTTCCATAGTCTCATTTTTCTCTAAAATCAACTAGTAAAAAAGTATTGTTTTATAGTACTAATTCGACTAGAAAAAGAAAATTCCTTGTATTTTTGTCTTTATTTCAAAAAATTAATCGACAAAGAGCCAAAAAAAATAAGGACCTTAAACGATCCTTATAGCTTGATATCAATATCCCCACCCAAATGTGGATTTACTGACATCTCCATGGCTTTAGTTGACTGCTGAAGCATCTCTGCTAGGTTAGCAGATTGTACTTTAGCAGAATCCATAGATAATTTTAAAACTGATAGACTAGCTTGTTGCTGTATGCTTGATTGGCTAATCATAGTTGACATTGCTGCTATGTCCATGGGATCAACTCCTTTTACCTATTATTTACATTTAATACAAATATATCAAAATATTAATGTGATAATCGAGATCATATAAGTCTTACTCTACTGTGCATTTCTCCCTATAAATGCATTGTAAATATTTAGAATCTCATGTGCTCTGCTTTCCCAAGTATTATACTGTTGAGTAATTTCATATGCTTTATTCTCTACTCGCTTTCTTTCATTCTCATGTTCTAAATAAAATGATGTTTTTTCAACTAATGTATCGAGATTATTCATGTCATAAAAGATAATACTTTCTCCTTCTTTATATAGATTGTTACAATAGTTGTTGTTATTACTCAGAACTAAAGTTTCATTTAGCATGCTAGTTAAAACTCTCTCATGACTTCCATTTTCAAAGTAAGGTGTATCGTGTAAAAGTATCTTTGATCTCTGTATCTCTTTTGTTAAGGCTATATAGTCTATAGGTCCATTAGTTTTAAAATTCTTATATTTTAATAATTCATTATTACTTAAATTACCATAGTGCTGTACTCTAATCCCTTCCTCAATTAGTACTTTTATAATCCTATAACGGTTCCTAGCTCTTAAAGTCCTATCTACTAATGTATATATATAACTAAATGCATTCAGGAAATCTTCATCTTCTCTTATTTGTTTAAGCTCTATTCCTGCTGACCTCAGTTCTTCTTTAAAAAAGTTATATAGTGGAATATTATAATTATACTTTCCTTTTTCATATAAATTACACGCAAAACGTTTTAATATATCTAAGTCTAAATCTAACAGCTGTCTTTCAAGCTTATTGTAGTCACTCAATGAACCAGGCATTATAACATCAGTTGATTTTTCTACTACCTCAGAAGATAACATTTCTGTGCCTCCATGAGCTAACCAGGATATTGATATATCATCTGCTATACACTCTTCAAAACATTCTAATGAACCTTCATCAAACATACATATAAAAGTATTATTGCTTTTATATGTCTTGATTCTTGAAATGTGATAAAAAGGATGATCCACAAGAATAATACCCAGAGGAATATTTAATTTCTCATATATCTCCTTCCCTGTGAAATTAACACCATTAAAACTCAATACCAAATCAATTTTATTATTAGCCAAAATTCCTTCTATTCTATTAGAGGACATCGTCAATAAGTTTAAAATATGTACATTATGTCCTAGCTTCATTAGCTCATGTCCTAACTCTTCTACAAAATAATTTACAACATCATATTGAAATTGTCCTTTGTATATAACTATATTCACTAGAATTGCCTCCCTAAAATTGAAAAGTCAAACCTTATACATTATTAACTCCCTATCTTTTCAGAGCATCTTAAAAAATATAAAGCATATTTTCCACAAAGCACCGCTTATATTTAATAATTTAAACAATGCTATGAATATTTAATTTTATCTCAATCTACTAAACTAAAAAGAGGTTTATCATGTGACATAAAACTACCTTTAATATCAATACCTTTTATCTTATAGATGGATTATTCAACATGCACATAAGTTCTTAAGCAAAACTGACATATGCTAAACTAGCATATTGGTTGATTTTAAGTAATTCTACTATACTATTAAAAATCGCTGATTATGCATCATGACTTTTGAAAAGGCTTATATTAAGTCAATTGATAACTCATCGTATAATCCATTTTACACTTTAAACATCTTTATATAATTTTCTGCCATAATAAAATCAAATTCATCATCTATATCAATTGATCTAATCTTGTCCATAATATATGCATAGCTTTTTTCTCCATAAAAATTATTATATTTTAGAAAATAATCAACTTTAGAAATATATATTGCTCCATTTAATCTATAGTATGTAGGGAACTCTTGTCTCCTTGTCTTGATATCTTTTGGCAAAAAAACATCCATGGATAATGACTCATCTAATGTATTCATATATAAAGGAGAATGTTCTGCTTCACATACACTCACAACACAATTTGCATTTTTTTTATGTAGTAATTTAACCGCACCTAAAATATCTTCAGAAGTTCTCAAAGGTGATGTTGGTTGCAATAATATGAAATAATCAAATTCTTTTCCTATCTTTTGAAGTTCCTTAATTGTACATTCTATTACATCATTAGTTGTAGCAGTATCTGTTGATAAATATTCTGGTCTCAAAAAAGGCACAGATGCACCGTATTTATTAGATATTTCTGCATATTTTAACGAATCAGTTGATACTATAATTTCTTCAAAAATATTACATTCTTTAGCAGCTTCTATTGTATATGCAATCATTGGCTTGCCATTTAGATTCTTAATATTCTTATCTTTTAGTCCCTTTGAGCCACTTCTGGCTGGTATGATTGCTAAAAATCTTTTATTATAAAACATATTTATCACCTTTATAAATCATAAAATGACTTCTTCAAATTTATTTCTTGTCTCAAAAAAATCTTTATTATATGCAATACTTTTTCAGTAACCTTACCTTCCCCATAAGGACTTTTAATGTTTCTAAGCTTTTCTTTAAAACTGTCTGATAATCCTAACTCTATTGCCTTGTATATTTCATTTTCAACAGGCTCACAATTTATCACGTTTTCCCCTTGTATTCTTCCTCTTTGTCTGTCTCCAATGTTTATTGTTGGAACCTTGAAAGAAGGTGCCTCTATAATTCCACTGGAAGAATTTCCAATAACTAAATCTACATACTTCATTGCAGATAAATATCTTTGTTGTCCCATTGAAACAAAAGCAATTGATTTATTTTTATTACATTTTACATAATCATCAATCATAGAATTGATAATTCTCCCGTCAGTATCAGAATTTGCTTTTGTAAAAATAATTTTTAAACTACTAAACCTATTTAATGCATTAAGTAGCTCATGAAATTGTTCATTAGATGTACAGTTTTCCAAAGTTACTGGATGATAAGTAACTAGTGCTGTTTTCTCTCCAAAATCAAAACCTATGCTTCCTTCTAACTCCTCTTTACCCATTAAATTCAATTCTTTTATACTCTCAATCCCAATTGCACCAACGTTAAATACTCTGTCTGGACTTTCTCCAAGTTGGATTACTCTTTTTTTATACTCCTCTGTGCTAGTAAAATGTAAATAACTCATTTTAGTTATAGAATGTCTTAAAGCTTCATCTAATGCTCCTTCTGTAGTCTCTCCTCCATGAATATGAGCTATAGGTATCCTAGCTATGGATGCAGTACTAGCAGCTGCAAAGATCTCATATCTATCTCCTAGCAAAACTACCATATCCGGCTTTAATCTTTCAAAGGCATCTGCAAATCCTATCAAAGCTAATCCCATGGATTTAGATATTCCTACTGCTGTATCTGAGCTTAGTAAAATCTCTACTTTTTCATCAATCTCATAGCCATTTTCTTCTATTTCTTTATAAGTCAATCCAAACTCTGGGGATAAGTGCATTCCTGTAGCAATAATCTGAAGCTCTAACTCACTATCTTCATTTATTTTTTTCATTAATGGTCTAAGAAGTCCATATTCCGCCCTTGTTCCAGTTACAATACAAATCTTTTTCATATCTCTATCAACTCATCTTCTAAAAAATCTCTTTTTGCCTTTCGACCTAAAATCTTGTCCCATCTCATAGGAGATATTCCGTATCCTGGTCTTTTTACTGCTAAATTTTCTTCTGAAAGGATTTCGCCCTTTTTAATACTTCTACCTGCCACTATGCTTTTTCTAGCTATATTTTTATTTTTAGATTCAGACTCAGTGAGTTTTTTCGCTCCATTCCCTAGAGCTTGTTCGATGTTTCTTATGCATCTAACCATTTTTCTCAATTCCTCTGGCTCTAAGCTTGCTTTATGGTCAGGTCCTTCCATAGTTTTATCTAAAGTGAAATGCTTTTCAATCACTGTGGCACCTAATGCTGCTGCAGCAATTGGCACTTCAATACCCAGCGTATGATCAGAATATCCTACTTCAACTTTGAATGCATCTTTTATTGTTTTCATGGCTAATAGGTTCACATCTTCCATAGGTGTAGGATATTCTGTGTTGCAATGTAGTACTGTTATCTCGGTAGTTCCACTACTTCTAAGGATTTCTAAAGCACCTTCAATATCTCCTAAGGTTGACATTCCTGTAGATAATATAACCTTTTTCTTTAATGAGCCTATCTTTTTTAAATATGGTAAATTGGTTATCTCACCTGAAGGTATTTTAAATGTCTCAAGTCCTAGTTTATTCAATAATTCAACGCTCTCTATGTCGAAAGGGGAGGATAAAAACACGATATTCTTTGAATGACAATAATCAATTAATTCTCTATGTCTCCCATAATCTAATTCTAGCTTTTTTATCATTTCAAATTGGCTTTCATTATTACTTGTGGTTATTTGTTGATATTCAGCCTTCTTTGCATTTTTGGTAACTAGCTTTTCAGCTTTAAAGCTTTGGAACTTTACAGCATCTACTCCTGCTTCACTAGCTTCATCTATTAGCTGTTTAGCTAATTCAATGCTTCCATTGTGATTTACACCTGCTTCTGCTATAATGAAAACTCTATTCATGTTACACCTCCCTGCAAGGATTACCATAAGCTTTTCTGTTGTCTCCTATATCCTTTATCACTACACTACCAGCACCTATTATTGTATTTTCACCAACATTAATGTTTTGAATTATAGTTGAATTTGTTCCTATATGAGAACTTCGGCCGACGATCACTCTACCACTTAAAACAGAGCCTGGGGCTATGTGGCAAAAATCTCCTATACTACACTCATGCTCTATTATGACCCCTGTATTAATTATACAATTATTACCTATTACAGTATCTGAATTTATTATTGCACCCTTACCAACATAATTTCCATGTCCTATTTGGATTTTTTCTGATATGATTGCTGTATTATCGATAATATTAGGAAACCTATATCCTATATCTAAAGAAATAGAATATAGTTTTTTTCTTAAAGTAACATCACCAATACTACCCACAGTTAAAAAGGCATACTTAGCTCCATTTTTATAGTAATATTCTAATTGGTCATCTGTTCCAATTACTTTTACACCAAGGATTTCGGTTCCCACCTTGTCTGGTAAATCTAATATTCCAACTATATTATATTCTTTAGATTCTTCAATAGAGTCAATCACACTCTTACAGTGGCCTCCGCCACCAATTAGAATAATATCATTCATTATTTTATTCCTAGCCTTTCTAACATAATTTCCATTTCCTTAAATTGACCCATGTCAAGCCATGAGCCTTCACTTATGGGATATATACCTATTTTTTCACCTTTTTCTATGTAGCTATTTATTAACTCTGTTATATGAAAAAACTTATTCTCTGGTATATCATTGAGTACTTCTGGTTCTAATATATACATTCCCGTATTGACTAAAAAATCATACTCCGGTTTTTCTTCCATTTTTCTTACATCACTATTGCCATTTATTTTAATAACTCCATAAGGAATTGTATAATGCTTTAAGGAAGTAATTAATGTAATTTTGGCTCTATGTTCCTTGTGGTATTTCAACATATCTGAATAATTGCCTTCAATCAAAATATCACAATTACTAAGAAAAAAAGTATCCTTTATTTTATCTTTTAATAAGTATAAACTTCCTGCAGTACCTAGTGGTTTATCTTCATCTATATAATTTAAAGTATAGTTCTTTTCAATTTCACTAAAATATGCTTTTATCATATTTTTTTTATAATTAACTGTCATATAAAAATCATCACAGCCATATTCAGCAAATCTATTTATTATTCTTTCTACTATTGGAATATCTCCTATTGGTATGAGAGGTTTAGGTAATATATTTGTATAAGGTTCAAGTCTAGTTCCTTTTCCTCCAGCCATTATAACCACTGGATTATTCATTTTAGTGTAATTAAGTTTTTTATTAAAATTATCATTCCAGAATATAATATCAATAACTTCATTCTTTTCATCTACAACAGGTATTGCCTCAATACTTTGTTCTTTAAGGATTTTCTTAGCGTTTTTTTCATCTTTTTTAAATATAAACTTTGGATTTTTAGCCATAATTATATTAACTGGTTCTTTTAGACTTCCATTCTTTAGTATCCATCTTCTTATGTCTCCATCTGTGAGAACTCCAACAAGCTTGTTTTCTTCAACAACTAAAAGTATTTTTTTCGCTGTCTCGTCTAGTCTTTTAATTGCATCTTTAATTTGCATTTCTTTATTTATGAACAATTCTTGTAATTTCAAAGGGATACCCCCTATTTTTTTAATTCTTTTAAGATATTACAAATATATTTAACATCCTCTTTTGTAAGACTTGTACTACATGGAATATTTAATATTCTATCTATGTAGTAGTTTGCTTTTTCAATTTTATATGTTCCATTGTATTTATAAGGTTTTTGTTCATGAATTAATCCCCATATAGGCCTTGTTTGAATGCTTTTTTCTTTTAATTTGTTCAATAGCTCGTCCCTATCCATGCCAAATCTAGGTTTGTCAATTACTAATGAATAAAACCAGTGATTTGATCTTGTCATTTTGTTAAAACTAAAGATTGATAGTCCTTCTATTTTATCGATCTCTTGCTTATATAGATTATAATTGTCTATCTTTATTTTAATAAAGTCCTCTAGTTGCTCTAGCTGTGCAACTCCCAATGCTGCTTGTAAGTTTGTCATTCTATAGTTGAAACCTATTTCATAGTGTGTGTAGTACAATTCATCGTCTTTTGCCTGGGTGGATAGGTATTTAGCTTTATCAGATAAATTGCTATCTTTAGCCACTAACATACCTCCGCCGCCAGTAGTTATTATCTTATTCCCGTTAAATGAATATACTCCAAAATCACCTATAGTTCCTGCGAATTTTCCCTTAAATTTTCCCTTGATACAATATGTTCCTAATGCTTCTGTCGAATCTTCCACTACTTTTAAACTATACTTTTCAGCTATGAGCATAAGTTTTTCTATATTAGTCATATTACCAAATACGTGAACAATTACTATTGCTCTAATAGTCTTTTTTGTCTTATTATTAATCAAACCTTTTTGTGTTAAAGTACACTCCGTTTCGCAAAACTCTTCTAGCTTATCTAAGTCCATATTTAATGTATCATCACAATCCATAAATATTGGCTCTGCACCTAAGTATCTAACTGGATTAACAGCAGCTATAAATGTGAGTGTTGGAACAATAACTTCATCTCCGAATTCTACACCTGAAAGCTTCAAAGCTAAATGGAGTCCTGCTGTTCCGCTCTGACATGCAACAGCTTTTTCTACTTCAAGATATTTAGCCATCTTGTTTTCAAAATCATTTATATAACTACCACCTGTAGATACCCATTCGGTTTCTACTGCTTTTGTCACATATTCTAATTCTCTACCTTTAAAATTTGGTACAGATAATGGAATAAATTTGTCCATTTCTAGCATCTCCTATATATTGTAGATATCAATTTTATATTTATCTAAGTTGTTCTTTATCCACTGAATTGTTTCTGCTAATCCTGTTTTAAGTGTATATTTAGGTTCCCAATTTGTTAATTTCTTTATCTTTTCATTTGAACCTAATAATCTATTTACTTCACTTTTTTCTGGTCTTAGTCTTTGTTCTTCACATATTATATTTACATTAGGATTTATTTGGTTAATTAGTTCCTGTGCTAATTCGCCAATTGATATTTCTTGTTGTGTAGCAATGTTTATTTCTTCACCTATTGTAATATCAGATTTAGCAATTTCTATAAATCCTTGGACAGTGTCTTTTACATAATTAAAATCTCTTGTTGGAGTAAGAGAACCTAATTTTATTTCTTTTTTCCCTGCCAATAGCTGTGTAATTATAGTAGGTATAACTGCCCTAGCAGATTGTCTAGGACCGTATGTATTGAAAGGTCTTACTATAGTAATAGGCATATCAAAACTTCTGTAAAAAGACTCTGCTATCCTATCTGCACCAATCTTTGTTGCAGAGTATGGAGATTGCCCTTGAAATGGATGTTTTTCATCTATTGGTACATATTGAGCTGTTCCATAAACTTCAGATGTTGAAGTTACTAATACCCTACTTGTCCCTAGCTCTCTTGCAGCTTGAAGTACATTTAGTGTCCCTTTAATATTTGTATCTACATAAGAATCTGGTGAATGATAACTAAAGGGTATTGCTATAAGTGCTGCTAAATGATAAACCTCTTCAATTCCTTTCATAGATTCTTTAACTCCATTTGGATCTCTTATATCACCTGTAAACACTTCTATTTCTTTTAATACTTCTTTAGGAAGTGTGTCTAACCAGCCCCATGAATTAAATGAGTTGTAATATACAAATGCTCTAACATGATGCCCCTCTTGTATTAAAGCTTCTACTAAGTGACTACCTATAAATCCATCTGCTCCTGTAACCAAAACTGAAGTCATATCTACACCTCCTAATTTTAAGCAACTAAATGTTAGTTTAAAGTATATTTTAAGATATCTTTCAGCCAATCATTTGTCCTATTTAGAAATAGTTGTCCTATTGAAATTCTGCTATAACTTTCTTCATTTCAGAATAAATGTCCTCAATAGCTTCTATATCATCTTTACACTTGTCCATAAACTGTCTAAAGCTATTTGAAATTCGCTCACCTTTTAATGTCTTATTCTTTTCTTCATTTAAACTATCTATACCATCTGCTAAAGCTTTATAGCTCACCCTGTTCATAGATAATATAAAAACTTGAAAAAATTTGTTTTTCTCTATTTTAGATAAGGATCTATCTAGCTTTACATACATCTTTTCAGCTTGATTGAAGTTTCTATTTTTAATAAATGTATCTATACTGTCCAGAATACTATAGTATTCTTTTATTATCTTAGCTGTTTCTTTGTATTCTTTATCCATTTTCTGAGATTGTGATATTAAGTATTCTTTATCATAGCTTGTACTTTCAGAACTTAGCCATTTTTCTTCTACTATACTTTCTTTAAGTTGCTCTTTAATAACTTCTTCCAATTCTATAAAAGTAGTTCCTTCTATATGTGCTCCACCTTTGGTAGTATTTATAACCTTTATGTTTTCAAAACTACCAATATATAATTCCATCTGTTGTCTCATTCTATTAAAACCTTCATCAGTTAGTACTTCGTTTCCATATACATCTTTTACCCAGATTCCCTTTTTAATTTCTTCTTCAGTTACATCTGTACTATATTCAATACCTTCTGAATGCCTTTTTTTGTCCCTGTAAGCTAAATTTTGACCTGCGAGTATTATAGTGCTAAAGCCTAGTTTATATAAAAGTTGTAATGTAACCACAGCAATAGATGGAGCATCGAAAACAATATCTATGCCTATGTTTTCTTTTGATTTTAGATAATATGCTGCTATAGTGTCTTGACTGGTTATCATATGATATTTGTCGCCTTTATAATTTTCTAAGGTCTCATATCCTACACTTGAACCAAATATCATAGGTATGTCTGATATTCCCATGTCCTTGACCTTTTCAAATACTATTTGATTTCTCTCTGTAGGATCATAGGTACAGGCTGCATCAGGATATATACCATGATGAACTAAAGTGTTTATGGCTGATCCCACGCTAAATATATAAGCTAGCCTATTATCTTTGATATATCGTATGTTTTCTATTTCTTCATTTAATGAAGGACCTGCTGCAACCAATAAAGCAGGTTTACCTTTAAAATGTTCTTTCTTTTCCACTAGTATATTAGGAGTAGATAGAATTTCTTTAAAATTTATCATGCTGTTCAAAATCCAGCGTTTTTGAAAAGCATACTCCGTTAATGTACCAGTTTTTTTATTTTTTGCTACTTCTCTATAAATGTCTAAGAATTTTTTATACTCTTCTTCAAAAAGATTTTTATGTTGTGGAAGTACAATCATTACTGTTTTTCCTGTTGATTTACTTATGTATTCATTTAAGAAACTATATATAGTCTCGTTATCTGTTCCAGTGACCATTCCTTTTAGTTTCTTCGATGGAAGGTCTTTTATTTCTTTATTTGATAAATAAGCATATAATATCTCTGGTATAGGTTCATATATGTAATAATTTACATTTGGGTGCTGATTTAATAGGGCATCTATATGATAGCCTAGGCCTGCTCCATAAAATATTATACTGCTGTCAGATTCTATATCTTTATATTCTTCTATAATTGCTTCTGCTTCTCTCATAGGATTGTATTTACTATGGAGATATACCCATTTCTCTTCATTTTTTATTGACAAGGTTTTATATCCATTTTTAGCTTCTTCTATTTTTATAAGTTCTTTATCAGTATTATTTTCTATTTCTCTTAATTTCAACAAAGTTGTAGGAAAAACCTCTTTTAATATTATTATATTGTCGACTAATAACATCTTAATTTTCTCCCTTCAAAACCAATCCTTCAAGCTTTTCTTTCATATCTTTAAATAAAGGATTAATTTCATAGGATAATACATCTGCCATAGAAACTATATCTTGATTTTCTATAACTTTTTCTAGTTCTTTAAGTAATTCTTGTAATGAAAATATATCTTTTGCATAATGATTCCATTCTTCATAGCTAGAAACTATATCTTTTAATCTCTCATTTGTATCAATCGCTGCAAATGAATCCATAATCCAAGTAATGCCTTCTAAGAGATCTGAAAACTTAGACCAAGATTGTTCTGTTGGGGTTTTATAGAATTCGTTTGAAAGTGTATCTAACTCTGGTATAGCTCGATTTAAATAATCAATTGTTGTTATCATTATGTTCTTTGCTAATTCTTTAATAGTACCAGATATCACTTTAACTTCTCTTATATTTCTTATATTATCTAAAAAGTATTCTTGATAATCCTCATAGACTTCTAAGTCATCAACTACTAGGTGGCTAAAAAAATAATTAGATTTTCCTAATATGTTTTCTATTTCTTGAAACATATCATCTATGATTCTCTTTTCGTTGTCATATTCTAGTACTTTGTCTAATATATAAACTTTCATCTCTTACCTCCAAAATTATTGTCTTTTAGACAATCTTCTTAAGTATTATCGGCAGGAAATAGAAAATACTTAAATTTTTACATACAAAAAGAGCTAGGGAAATTTTCCCTAACTCTTTTTAGAATACTAAAGTTATTTTCAATTATCTAAGTAATTGAAGTACTCCTTGAGGTGCTTGGTTAGCTTGAGCTAGCATAGCTTGTGCTGCTTGTTGTAGAATGTTTTGTTTTGTGAATTCTACCATTTCTTTAGCCATGTCTGTATCTCTAATTCTTGATTCTGCAGCTTGTAGATTTTCTGCAGCATTGTCTAAGTTCTTGATTGTGTATTCAAGTCTATTTTGATTTGCACCTAGTTTTGAACGTATAGATGAAATAGTACTTATAGCTGCATCTACTGCTGCAAGCCCACTATCTGTACCTGTGAAAGTTCCACTGATTACTCCGCCACTAGCAAACTTAATTGCATTAAGCTTTAAGCCGGAAGATCCTAATTTACTAGCTGCAACTCCACTTGTTGATGATGCTATATCTAATTTCATTACTTGTGTTTTATTAGCACCTATTTGGAAAACTCCTACTCCGCTAGTAAAGCTTCCATCAAGTAATTTCTTACCGTTGAATTGAGTACGTTCTGCAATACCACTTAATTCAGCATTTAATTCTTTTATTTCATCTTGAATTGCTTGAAGATCTTCACCTTCTAGTGTTCCCTTGTTACCAGCTTTAACTACTAATTCTCTCATTCTCTTAAGAATGTTATGAGTTTCTGTTAAAGCACCTTCTGCTGTTTGGATTAATGATATAGCATCTTGTGAGTTAGCTGATGCTTGGTTAAGTCCTCTGATTTGGTTTCTCATTTTTTCAGAGATTGATAGACCTGCTGCGTCATCTCCTGCTCTGTTAATTCTTAATCCTGATGATAATTTTTCCATTGATTTTGTTTGGTATCCACCAGTAATACCTAGTTGTCTGTGAGTATTAACTGCCATTAAGTTATTAGCTATTCTCATTTTATTTTCCTCCTTGAATTTTGGTTTTGTTTTGGCATCCTTGCCTTGTCGCTTGTTAGCGAATTTTGTGAAAAATTTTTATACTCTGGCCAGATTATATAAAAATTTTGTTTTCTCAGTATATATATCGGCATAAGCTTGTACTACTTTAGTGATTTTTGTAAAATATTATTTATTAAAAAAATCCTTCAGTAAATCTATGTCAATTGATTTTGAGTTAGCAGCTTGCCTGTTTTCTTCTTGTATAGTTTCATATACCTCTTTCCTGTGTATGTCTACTTCCTTTGGTGCCTTTATACCTAGCTTTACTTTTCCATCTTCTATACCTACTACTACTATTTCTATGTTATCGTTTATGATGATACTTTCATTTGTTTTTCTGGTAAGTATTAGCATATGCTATTCCTCCTTACCTTTAGCTTTTGCTTCTTTTAGAATAAAGTGCTTTGTAGTGTACCTACTGTCATCTAATACTATTTGTTTTCCTAGCATTTCTTTTGTGTTGATTATGACTGGTCCTATTAGGTTTGCCGTCATTTTTGTAATATCGTCTGGTATATTTACTATTGAATAAACCGCTACATCTTTTTCTTCTTTTATTTTTAATTTTTCTAGTGCTTGTTCTGGTATGTCGAATACATAGTCTGGCTTGAATAAAAAAGGATTTATAATTACAAATGCTAATTCTGGCTCATTTATTGATTGGAGCCATTTAAAAGGTACTTCGTCATCAGGATTGTCTATAATAATAAATTCTTTTTGGTCGTCAAAGCCTGGAATACCGTCTATAAAGTTTATGATTTTTTTACTGTCTATTTCTATTTCGCCGAAGTTTTTTGTGGAAAGTATCATTGTTTACCTCCTTAGGGATTCTTCGCTAACGCTCAGAGTGAAATGCTTGTATTAAATTAATTTAGGAATGGCTGTTGCCATTCCCTACACTCTATTGTCTATAAATCTAATTTCTGTTTTAGGATATTGTTTCATGTATATGTCCACTTTACCTGGACGATAGTCTGCTATTGGTTTTTTAGGAGTATAGCTGTACTCTACTCCACCTAGCTGCCACTGAATATCTAAATGGCCTGTTACGTCTATTTTGGGTCTGCTAGTTGGTATCATAGCAAAGTTAAACTCATTTTGTTTGGGCATAGAGTTTTTAAAGGCTATTTCAGGTATGGCATCTGGCACTTTTTTCTGTATCATAGCCATTCTATTTCCGTCATCTACTATTCTGGCTATACCTTCTAAGGCCTGTTGCCTGCCTAGCTGTGCATATTCAGCTGCTACCTGTGACCAAGGTTTTCTTCCCGCTTCTGCAAAAGGCTGAGATTGGTCTATAAGTACTTTAGGCAATTCTCTGTCTGTTAGCATTTGAGGTTTTACTTGTCTTATAGACTGTTCTCCTTTAGGCTGGCTTATGTCTAGATATGCATTTGTGGTTTTGATGCCTATTTGCCCTTTTATTGTTGTTATGCTTAGGAGCATGCGTATCACCTCGAGATTCTTCGGAACGGTAGTTAAACAATCGCTAAACTATTGCTACACTATTGTTACACTATCACTAAACTAGAGTAATCTATCTTAGAAAATCTATTAAGCTTGGTTGTATTATCCTGGCACCTGCTGACATAGATGCTAGATATACGCTTTCTGCCATTTTAAAGTTCATAATGATCTCTGAAAGGTCTGCATCTTCATTTTCTGATAATAGTCTAGTAAAGTTTATAGCATCTGATTCTAGCCTTTTTTCTGTCATATCTAATCGGTTAGTCTTAGCGCCTATCTCTGCTCTTACTTGTAGAGTATTTTTAAGAATTCCCTCAACTTTTTCTATGCTTCCCCTAACTTTGTCTAGTTGAGGGGGATCGTTCTCTAATGCACCTATTAAGTCATCAAATACTTTTATCACATAGGCTGTATCGCCACTATTAATACTTGTTGCATTATAGTTTTCTGTATCATCTACAGTATTATCCATACCAAAGACTTTAATCCCTACTGTATTAACTTCTATGTTTTCCGAAACGCCAACATTATAAGTTGAAATCTCTGTGCTTGATAATTCAAATTTATACTTTCCATTTTCATCTAATAAAGGCTTGTCTGTCTTATATCCTGAAAAAACATGTCTTCCAGCATGTGTAGTATTTGCTGCTTGGACTATTTGATTTTTCAATTCTTTAATTTCCTCTGAAATAGCTTGCAAGTCTTCATCCGCCTGTGTTGAGTTTGATGCCTTTACAGTTAATTCATTTGTCCTTTTCATTACTTCACCAATTTGTGCTAAAGCATCCTCTGTAGTATTCATCCAAGCAATAGCATCTCTTAAATTAGTCTTGTATTGCTCTATTTTCGATTTATCTGTATATAACTTTAAGCTTTTTGATACTCCTACAGGATTATCAGAAGGAAGCTGAAATAACTTTCCTGATTGGTATTGTTCTTGAAGTTTACTCATTCTTCTCATATTTTTATTTAGGTTAGTCATCATATTTCTGACAAGCATACTATTTGTTATTCTCAATACATTCACCTCTTTTTTTGAACAGTGGTTAAACTATCGTTAAACTATCGTTCTTGAAATTCTCAGTTATCCTTACCTTCCTACTAAACCTAACTTGTTTACGGTTATGTCAAATATTGCATCTAATGTACTTATCATCTTTGCTGATGCAGTATAAGTCTTCATAAATCTAACCATGTCTGCCATTTCCTCATCAGGATCTACTGATGATACTGAATCTATTCTCGTTTCAACACTGTCCAGTATCAGTTTCTGATTATCTTTCATTCTTATAGCATATTGGCTGTCCACACCAAGAGTGGATATTATGGATGTTATATAGTCTTCTGGTGTTCCTTGAGCATACATGCCGCCGCTAAAAAATGTTTTATCTTCCCTAAGTTTTAAAAGTTCTAATATGTTTTTGTTGTTTTCTGCACCATTTGAAACAGTGTTTTTACCTGTAGCTATGTTGTCTAAACTATCTTTTATTAACTGAGAAACAGCAATGTTATCTGCTTTAATATTTCCTCCACTTGTTGCTTCAAAAAAGTCTCCTCCATCACTGCCATCAGCAGTATAGCCCTGTCTATGCACTTTATTTATTTCTTCAGCAAATACTCTTGCAAACTCATCAAGTCTTTTCACATAATATGGTATTCCGCCATATTGCCCATTAACGCCTGTTCCTTCTCTCACGTCTAATAAACCTTTAAGCTCTCCTGTCTTCAGTGCTACCTTATTTCCATTTTCCCATTCAACCTGCACAAGTTTTTCTCCTGTTATTCCACTAACTTCAGTTCTTGGTGGAATCTTTAATTTGCTTAGGTTTGAATGCTCTACTAGTGTAGCTCCCCCAATGGAAACTGTATATTTCCCTTCGTATTCGCTTACTTGTACGTTTACTAACTTAGATAATTCACTTACTAGCAAATCTCTTTGGTCTCTTAAATCATTAGCTTTTTTGCCGTCTATTTCCAGTTTATATATTTGCTCATTTAAATTTTTTATCTGAGAGCCTATGTCATTTACCTTCTTAACTTGAGCACCTATCTGATAATTTATATCTTTTTCAAGATTGTATAGTTTGTTTGCAGCTTCATTAAGATGATTTGTCATAGCAATAGCCTTTTCTCTAACTGCAACTCTATAAGAATCATCGCTAGGATTAGTGCTTAAATCCTCTAAGGATTTAAAAAAGTCATCTACGTATTTACTTAAACCTTCATGTTCTGTTTCCTTCAATATATGTTCTATATCTAATAGAGTATTCCGTTTTATCTCCCATTCACCTAATGGTGCATTTTCAGTTCTATATTTATAGTCAAGATATGAGTCCCGCACTCTTTCTATAGAAGTAATATTAGTTCCAGTACCTACAAAACCTATCCCTGGTAAACGGTGAGGCAAAGTGGCGTTTTGAGTAGCCACCTGTCTTGAATAGCCTTCTGTATTGGCATTTGCTATATTATGGTTTGTAATGTATAGTTTTCTTTGACTAGTTAATAGTCCTGAAACTGCTGTGTTAAATCCAATCCAACCTGACATTTGGTCACCTCAATTCTCAATTGTTCTCCTATCTTCCGACTATTCCCATTCTATTTACTATTTGTTCTACCATCTCATCTATGGCATTTATTAGTCTTGCGTTTGCATTGTATGCATGTTGGAATTTAATCATTTCTGTCATTTCCTCGTCTAAGGAAACGCCTGATAATGAACTTCTTCTATCGTCTATTTGATTCATAACCATTTCATGAGAATCCTTCATTGTTTTAGCTTCATTAGCAGATATACCAAAATCAGTTATCATATCTCTGTAAAAATTATCAGGTGTTGTTTTCCCTTCATTAAATATACCGTTGTATCGTATCTTTGCTATAGCCTCTGCAATTTTCCCATCACCAATTTCTCTTGGTTCTATATCAGATATGAAACTTTTCGAAACTGCTATTTCACTTAATGAATCTATAGCATCACTTATTTTTATATTTCCTGCCCATGTGGATTTGCTTAGATCTTGTTTAACAAAAAAGTCGGTATCGTGATTCCCTGTAAGTGTATATCCTTGGCGATGCAACTCATTAACAGCATCTGCTATTCCCTTCACATATTCATTTAACTGTTTTTTAATAGTAGGTATTATGTACTTATACTCAGTTACATCGGTGATATTGTCTTCTTGTTCAAAGCTTCCTCTAGCGTATAACAATCCTAGTAGTTCTCCACCTTTTATATCTCTTTCTTCTGATAATTTTTCTTTTGAGTCTGCCCAAAATATATCTACAAATGGATTGCCATTGTTTTTAGCTTCTAGCTGTCTAAAGCTTCCATCCGACACCATGTGATTGCCACCAAGAACTACATTTACTGAGCCATTGCTGCTAGTATAATATTCTACCTTCATTATCTGAGACAATCTATCTAAATAACCATTTCTAGTATCTCTATAGTCATTAGCTGGAGAGCCCAAGCCCTCTGCTGTCATTATTTTAGTATTTAATTCTGCTACTCCCTTTACTAACCCATTAACCTCTTTCACCATATCTTGAACATTTTTATCCAGGTTATGTTGCAAGCTTTCTAATTGATTATATAAATGATTTACTGAACCTACAAATTCTATTGCTCTTTCTCTCAAAAGCCCTCTAGCTGTTAAGCTACTTGGAACTTTAGCTACTTCCTCCCAAGAACCCCAAAACTTGTCCATAACTCCCTGTAGCGCATCTTCTGAAAGCTCTCTCACTATGCTCTCTACTTGTCCAAATACATTAGTCCTTGATGACCAGTAGCCAAATTCCGAGGCTTCTTTTCTAATCTTAGTATCTAAAAACTCGTCCCTTATTTGTCTAATCTGCTGAACATCTGCTCCAGTTCCAACAAATTGATTCGAGCTAATTCTAGAGTACCTTGATTCTGCATGTATTGCTTGCTGTCTTACATACAAAGGGTTGTCCGCATTTGCTATATTATGTGAAATTGTATCTAGGGATCTTTTATTTGCATATAGTCCCGATATTCCTATGGATAATCCTCTAAAAGAAGACATTCAATCTCCTACCTTTCTAAGCCTTAGTATCAAATAAACTGACATTTGGTGATGATTGTTCTTTTTGAACCTTATTATTATATGTTCCTTGATCTGATGCATTAGTCAAAAGGTTAATATTCAACTCAATATATTCTAGAGTGTCTTTTATAAGCAAACTATTTAAATCATTTTTTTCTTTTAATGAATTTAGGACCTGTGATAATTTATTAGTTGTTTTTTCTATATCCTGTTTAGTTTCATCAGCATCATCAATGTAACTCAATATATCCTTTATAGTTAAGTTGTCTTTCATATTAAACTGCTTTTCAATATTATTAGCTACTTTTTCTCTTCTGTCTTCCAATTGTCCTAATCTCAATATGAGAATATTCTCCATTTGGGTAATATTATCTAAGTCGTTAATTCTACCGCTACTTATAATATCTGTTTTTTTTGTTGTCAGTTCGAGCATTTCCTCATATGCTTTTAATTCTTCTAATAATACATCTCTTAGCTCTTCTACTAGATTTTTCATCATATCACCGCCTAGCCTATGCTTTTTTATCAAAATTAATATCTGTTAATATCTTTTCTGCTATTTTACCTGCATCTATTACATATGTGCCTGTTCTAATCTGTTCTTTAATAGCTTCTACCTTTTCTTTTCTTATATCAGGAACATTTTTAATTGCATTCATAGCAAATTGATAGTCTTTAGCAGTGCTTGATAAACTAAGTTCGTCATTTTTAGCTAATTTATTAGTCTTAGAAGATACTTTATTAACTTCCTGCTTTCTATAGGCTTGCATTATTTTATCGATATTATTGTTATTGTTATTAAAAATTTTCACAAAAACACCTCATTTCCTTCCGTGTTATAAATGTTATCGGTAAAAATGAGGTATAACTTTAGTTTTTTATTATCTTTTATGCCTTTCAGCAATATACATCTTGTCGCTGTTTTTCCCTAGGTCTTTCTTTGTAGAAGAAGCATTCCCAGATATTGCACTTTTAAATTCTCTTTCCATTTCATTGACACATTTGCTGCAAAATCTTCCTGTATTAATAGGGGCTCCACATCTTTCACAATCTAAAAGTAAATTAGGACTGTCATCTCTAATCTCTAGCTTTCCTTCTCTTAAAAACTTAAGAATTTTTTTTGTATCTACACCTGTTACCTCTGATACTGTTTGAATGTCAGCTCCTGGATGATCATAAAGATAATCTTTAACTATTTTGAATTCTTCTAAATCGCCATTTCTACATATTGGACACAAATCAAAGTTATCGTCCGCAAAAATCCTATTACATTTTTTGCAGTTTCTTATTCCCACTAATATCACCTCCAGAACAGTGAATGAAATCTTTGCTACATCTTTAAAATTAATTAGCTTTAATTATTTGTTTAATTGACAAAATAATATTCTATAAAATAGTTTTCGATATTTTAGGACAGAATCCTTCTTTTTTTGTTATATTATTGAAATTAATAATAAAGTCCTATGAATGGCATTTTTATGTGTGTCTTCCTGTAGCTATTGTAATGACAAGTACTTCTCTAGCACCGCTTTCCATTAGTACCCTTGAGCATTCATTTACTGTAGCACCTGTAGTGAATATATCATCAACTAGAAGTATCTTCTTACTTTTGAAAAAGCTCATGTCCTTAACCTTAAAAGCATCTTTTACATTTAAATGTCTCTCAGTTCTACCTAACTTATTTTGTACTTTAGTAGATTTTATTCTTTTAAGATTGCGGGTATCCATTGGTATATCTAACTTTGATGATAGGTATTTTGCTAATAACTCAGATTGGTTGTAGCCTCTTTCAGCTTTTCTAGAGCGATGAAGAGGTACTGGTACAATTATATCTATATCATCTTTTACATTTTCCCTTTCCAAAGTCCTTAGCATCAGCTCCCCAAAGGATTTGTATATATATGGCTTTGATTCATATTTATATTTATAAATAGTCTTTCTAATAATACCTGTAAATTCTAGTGGTGAAAAAGCCTTAGTAAAATAGAAGGTTTTGTTTGCACAATAGCTGCATCTATCTAAGGCATTTCCCTCACAATTAGGTTTGCCGCAGGTTGGACACCTGTTTTCATTAATAAACAAAAGCTTGTCCTTGCAGTCACTGCATATATGGTCTTCTTTCACATCTTCGTCGTATTTGTCGCATATAAAACATATTCCTTCCTCTGGAAACAGAAGGTCTAAGGCAGAGTAGTAGAGTTTTTTTAGTAGGCTATCTCTAGGACACATAAATACCTCCGTGAATCAAATAAACAGTGGTTGAACAATAGTTAAGCAGTAGTTAAACAATGGTTAATCAATCGTTATAATTCTCAATTACTTCTCCTACGGTCTCATCATCATGTCAAATACTTTAAGAAGTCTCCTATCTAGACCTGAATATCTCTTTAATATTCTGTTATTATTTATCATCATATGCATATATTTTTCCATTCCTACTAGTACTACTAGCTCTTTTGCTCTAGTAATAGCTGTATATAAAAGATTTCTTGTGAGAAGCATAGGTGGTCCCCAACATACTGGCATAATGACTACAGGAAATTCACTTCCTTGGCTTTTGTGAATAGTTGTAGCATAAGCCAGCCTTAGCTCATCAAGCTGACTAAAGCTATACACTACTTCTTTGTTATCGTCAAATAATACTGTAAGCTCTCCTTCTTCTTCGTCTATAGCAGTGATGAATCCGAAATCTCCGTTAAATACTCCTTCTCCTTCTTGGATGCTGCCATCTTTTTCTTCCATTGTCCATTTTGTCCTATAATTGTTCTTTATCTGCATTACCTTGTCTCCAACTCTAAAAAGCATATCTCCAGATTTCTTTTCTGCTTTTGAAGGATGCTTTGGATTAAGAGTTTGTTGGAGCTTTTCATTTAGTGCATTTACTCCCGTATCGCCTTTTTTCATAGATGTCAGTATCTGAATATCTCTAACAGGATCATATCCATTAAACCTAGGTAATCTTTCTAGGCTTAACTCCACTATTGTATCTACTATGTTTTCAGAGCTTAGTCTAGTCATAAAGAAAAAATCCTTATCCTTAACATTGAGATATGGAGCTTCTCCTTTATTGATTCTATGGGCATTTACTACTATCATGCTTTCCCTTGCCTGTCTAAAAATCTCATCTAGCTTTACTACCTTTACTATTTTGCTATTTATAATATCTCTAAGTACATTTCCAGCACCAACTGATGGTAGCTGGTCTGTATCCCCTACTAAAACAAGTCTAGTGCCTGGCAATATTGCCTTTGTAAGGTTGTTCATTAGAAGTATATCTACCATTGACATTTCGTCTATAATGACTACATCTGCCTCAATAGGTGTAGCTTCATCTTTGGCAAAGTCCATTCCAAGCTCATCATCTACAAAGCCGTATTCCAAAAGCCTATGTATAGTCTTAGCCTCTTTTCCTGAAGCTTCACTCATTCTTTTAGCAGCCCTTCCAGTCGGGGCAGCCAATGTAACTTTTAAGTCCTTTTTCTCAAAAAGCTTTATTATGCTGTTTATAGTTGTAGTCTTTCCTGTACCAGGCCCTCCTGTAACTACTAATAAGCCATTTTCTACAGCTTGTCTAATGGCTTCCTTCTGCTTTTCTGCAAATTTTATATTGTCCTCTTTTTCAATATCTTCTATAGTCTTATTTAAATCCACATCCAGACTTTTTACCTCTGACCTTGATAATTCAATTAACTTTTTACATACATTTGTTTCAGCATAGTAAAATGGCATATAGTACACGCATATTTGATCTCCATCTAGTCTTTCTAACTGTATCTCCTGCTTTATAGCCAAGCTTTTTATACCGTCTTCAACTAGTTCCCTTTCAACATTTAATAATTCTGACGTCAGTCTTATTAAAAGCTCCTGAGGAGCATATGTATGACCCTCTGCAGAAAACTCCATTAGCTTAAACTTTATTCCAGCACTTATTCTATATGGTGATCTGAAATCAACTCCCATACTTTGTGCTATTCTATCTGCCATCTTAAATCCTATACCAACTATATCCTCTGACAGTCTATATGGATTTTCTTTTATCTTAACTACTGATTCGCTCCCATACTTTTTATATATTCTAATACCATAATTTGGCCCTATGCCATAGTTTTGGAGAAATAGCATTATATCTCTCAGTTCTCTTTGCTCAATAAATGCATCTGCAATCTTTGCAATCTTCTTTTCCCCTAGGCCAGGAATTTCTTTTAATCTATCAGGATTATACTGTAATATATCTAATGAATCTAAACCAAACTTTTCTGCTATTTTTTCTGCTGTCTTAGGCCCTATTCCAGGAATAAGCCCAGAAGAAAGGTATTTGATTATACCATTTAGTGTAGCAGGCACTACAGTAGAATATGTATCTACCTTTAACTGCTGACCATAATTAACATGATAAGTCCACTCTCCCTGGACCTTGAGAGTTTCTCCTACACTTATAATAGGTATATATCCTACAATAGTGACCACATCATCGTCAGTTTCTAATATTGCGATAGTATAGCCATTAGATTCATTATGAAATATGATTTCCTCTATAGTTCCTTGAAGAGTTACCAATTTGAGTACCTCCAACGATTATAATTGAGAATGGAGAATTGAGAATTATTAAAGGCAATTAAGAATTAAAGAATAAAAATAAATAATTGTCACCTAAGTATACTGAAAAATCTCACGTTCTCCATTAAGTTTTATGGTTTGCTTTTGGTGAACCATTGTTTAGCTGTCTCTACATTTATTATACACTAGAACTAGAAGACTTCAACAGCTTAATCTTTATGTCCATTAGCTCGTTTCTAAGTGCTGCAATATCTCCTTTAGTAGCAGGCTTGTTAAATTCGCCATAAAATCCTTGTGATTCCATAGCAGTTACACCAGTCCTTTCACAGTAGGACTGCTTTACAATGTTAGCGTTTCTTAGGCTTTTTCTTGCTGACTCTATTCCCTGAAGTATTTCTATGGATAATTCCTTTTCTAGAGAGACATATACTTTATTATTTTTCTTAGTGATATCTTGTATAAACCTAATATTAAAATATCCAAAAGAACCATCATTTTTAGATATGGGTTTTCTTACTTTTAATGGCGCAAATACATTATCTTTATTAAAAGGCAACGGAACTATATTTGTACAGCCAATGATTTTTCCATAGTATTGCCTTGAAGAATTAAGATCAATCATAAAATACTTTGCAAGTAATGATAAAAATGTTCTGATACTTTTATATATGTAGATTTCGTTTTCTTCTTTAGTAATTATTTTTGTAGAATTGCCTTTCATGTCTATGTATAATGGTAAAATAGCTATTATTTCACTTGAAATCACTTCTTCTATATTTTTCATTATCATCAGCTCCTTTCTTAATATAATGGGTTGGCGTGGAGGCCAACCCCTACATAATATAATTATAACCGAACATACGTTCGGTGTCAATGAATGGAGAATCTGTTACTTCATACTAGCTATAGTTTTTGAAAGCTCAGTAATACTTTCAGTCAGCTTGTTTAGTTTTCCTTCTATTCGCACAAGCAAATATACTGATACGGCTATAGGAAAGCCTAGATTAGCTATTTGAGAGTATACTTCTTCCATAATAAAACCTCCCTTCTGTAGTAAGTGTAACAATAGTGGAGCAATAGTTTAACGATTGTTTAACGATTGTTTAACTATCGTTCAAGATAGCAGGAAAGCTCCTTAATAATAACAAGTCGGAGACTGTTACTGACTTGTCTCCGACTTTGTTTGCTGGTTCATGACTATAGTACGATTTCTTGTACATCTGTGCTTACTATCCTTGCTGAAGCTATAGATACTAAGTCTCCATCTGCAGTCTCAAATATATTTGCTGTTAATATATTTTCCATAGCTGCTTTGATTTCAGCATCAGTAACGTCTTCTCTTGGATCATCTAAAGATAGTCTACTGGTTTTATCTTTTTGGTTCTTAAATACCATTTCTAGTCTTTTCTTAGCCATAATTTCACCTCCTTCGCCACTAAATGTCATGGAACATGCCATTCAATAATTGAGAATTAAAAATAGGGATGGAGAATTAGTGTAGCTGGCAATGTCCCATGCAGCAAATTCCTAAGGATTAAAGATTGTGGAACTATCCCTTGTCACATTCTCTTATTCTTGTTGAAGCTCAACTTCGTCTACTCTTTTTATACCTATAAGAGGCATTGCTTGTAGACCTGCTAGAGATGATGCAACTGAAAATAAGTTGTCATTGATAGCATCAGTTTTTACCTTAGAAAATGTCTTAGACTTAACTATTGGATTACCTTTGTCATTAAGTCCTCCATCAAGCTGAAGTTTAAGCTTTGATTCTTTAATAGTAGCGTTTACTGGCATGTTTTCACCTCCTTTATTGGAGAAGTCCTTCTCTGTGTTCTACCGGTAATTAAATAATAACTGATTTGTTTAAATGGTTTAAATCGGGAGTTAAATAGAAGTCACGGATATAAAATTGAGAATGGAGAATTGAGAATTGAAAATTGGAAAAGACAATTAAAAATTAATGATTAAGAATTATAACGATAGTTTAACAATAGTGGAGCAATAGTTTAACTACTGTTTAACCATTGTTCAACTATTGAAAAAGTGCAAAATAATAAAGGAGAAGCTAAAAGTCTTTACATGACTTTTATACTTCTCCTTTAATTGAAAATTTTTTTAATTATTTTTTACTTTCCTAAACCTTCTTTTTTAAGTGTCTCAGCTTTATCTGTCTTTTCCCAAGGAAGATTTAAATCGTTTCTCCCAAAATGTCCATATGCTGCCACTTGTCTATATAAAGGTCTTCTTAAATCTAAGTTTTTTATAATAGCTGCAGGTCTTAAGTCAAAATGCTTGCTAATAAGCTCTTCTATTTTACTTTCTTCTATCTTATTTGTTCCAAAGGTATCTACTAATATAGAAATAGGCTTAGCAACACCTATTGCATATGCAAGTTGAACTTCACACTTATCTGCTAGTCCTGCTGATACAACATTTTTAGCAACATATCTAGCAGCATATGCAGCTGAACGGTCCACCTTTGTTGGATCTTTTCCTGAAAATGCTCCACCACCATGTCTAGCATATCCACCATATGTGTCTACTATTATTTTTCTACCTGTAAGTCCTGCATCTCCTTGAGGTCCACCTGTAACGAATCTACCTGTAGGATTTATATAATACTTAGTATTATTATCTATAAGATCTGATGGTACTATTTTTGATATTACATGTTCTCTTATGTCTTTTTCTATTGTTTTTAATTCGATTTCTGGACTGTGCTGTGTAGATACTACTATAGCATCTATTCTTACTGGTTTATTATCGTGGTACTCTACAGTAACCTGTGTTTTACCATCTGGTCTTAAATAATCTAATGTACCATTTTTTCTAACCTCAGATAATCGTCTAGCTAGCTTATGAGCCAAAGATATTGGAAGAGGCATAAACTCTGGAGTTTCATTACAAGCAAACCCAAACATTATACCTTGGTCTCCAGCTCCAGTTATATCAAATTCATCTGTCTTTTGATTTCTATGCTCTAGAGCCTCATTTACTCCCATTGCAATATCTGATGATTGTTCGTCAATGGATGTCAACACTGCACAAGTATCACAGTCAAAACCATATTTTGCTCTTGTATAGCCAATATCCTCAATAGTTTTTCTCACTATTTTAGGAATATCTACATAGCATTTAGTTGAAATTTCTCCTGCCACAAGAACAAGGCCTGTTGTAACTGATGTCTCACAAGCAACTCTTGCATCTGGGTCCTTTTCCAGTATAGCATCTAATACAGAATCTGATATTTGATCGCATATTTTATCTGGATGTCCTTCTGTTACTGACTCTGAAGTAAATAACCACTTTCTCATCTAAATTACCTCCATGTATTTTTATAATTCTATTGTTTGTATTTTTACAATAAAAAAACCCCTTCAGAAAAGAAGAGGAATTCGTTCTTTAAACCTCATCTTTCAGAATCCACATTCTGTAGGATTTAGCACCTGATAACAAAAGTTACTGGTTGCTGGGCTTCAACGGGCCTATTCCCTCCGCCACTCTTAATAAGGTATGGATATTCTATTGTTTTTCATCAAAAGAATATTATCATATGTGCCTTTATATGTCAATAATTGTTTTTAAATTGACATAATCATTATTTAAACTTAATATAATAAGTCCGAAATATCTTAAAGAATTGAAGTAATTCCATGACTCAAAATCAAAACTATAACACCGGCTGTTACTATGCCAAGTATAATGGCTGGAAATGCATACTTAAACCTTATATTAAATAGGGTAGCAGCTACACAACCAGTATAAGCTCCTGTAGTTGGTAGTGGAATAGCAACAAGGATGTACAAGCCTAACACACTATATTTCACTATGTTTTTACTCTTTTTTAATGTTCTATTTTTTATCCATCTGATAATATTGCCAATTATTTTTACATCCTCTAATGCACTAAAAATAGGTCTTAAGAGTAAAAGTAAAAAAGGAACTGGAAGACTATTCCCAATAATACTAATTATAGTGCTATGTAATGGGCTAAAACCTTTTGATATTCCAAGAGGTATTGCCCCCCTTAGTTCAAATATTGGAGTAGCAGCAAATAACATTATAATAAATTCATCTTTAATGGTCTCAAATATTTCTCCCATCTCATCCCCCTCGATTATAAATGATTTTTATTACTTCTTATAATTATATAGCAAAAAACAGTATTTTAGAAGGTTTTTTAATTTTCTAATATAATGAATAAATAATACTTAGCTACATAATGTAATGTTAAGATTATGCCACTTTATTAACAAAAAAAGCTTATAATGAGCTAATAAGGCGAAAATATGGTATTGCATTTAGAGCCTCAATCACTTATAATGAAAAGGTAGCAGTTTTCCGGGGTGTAGCGCAGTTTGGTAGCGCACGTGGTTTGGGACCATGGGGCCGGGGGTTCGAGTCCCTCCACCCCGACCAAGGCTAAAGCCGAGATGAGTAAATCATCTCGGCTTTTTCTTTTTCAATAAAGTTCAAAAATAATAGAAATATTCATGTCCAAAACCATGAGCGTATATTTTTACTATTTTTTTCTAGGTTACATAATTGTAATTATATTGTAACCAAATTATAATCTAACCTCTATCTTTATGCTATATAATTGTAGATAACGGCGGAAGAATTATAGTAATCATGGAACTTTTTTGTCATAATTTCGGTCAAATCTATCGTCGGTCAATTATTCTTCGAGAGGATGATTAAAGCGAAAAGTCCTAATTCTTCCCTAAATTAAAATAATATAAAAAACAAAAGAGAGGTGTATACACAATATGAATAGATACATAAGAAATTTAGTAATAGGGGTATCCTCTGCAGCTATGATATTTTGCAGTTTTACTCCAAGTCTTGCAGCCATGCCCTTTGTAATACACGAAGAAAGAATGTCAGAAAATATATCAAGTGGTGTAATACACGAAACAATCAAGCAGTTCAACTCAAATGGCTGGTGGAACATAAATGTATTAAAAGTAAATCTAGATGATGAATATACTGATATAAAAGCCTTATTTAGCAAAGATGGCATTTCTAAAAGAGATACTGTTACAAATATGATGAAATCATCAAATGTAGTAGGGGCTATAAATGGAGATTTCTTTTCTACAGTATATAGCTCATACCCAGAAGGTGTAGTGATTGACAATGGAAAGATGATATCATCTCCTTACAACACTTGGAATCAAGGTCTTCCTGTATTTGCAGTAGACAACTATAAAAATCCTTCCATATCATTCTGGGATTGGAGTATAAAAGTAACTGCTCAAAACGGAGCAGTAGTAAATGTTAAAGCAATGAACAAAGAAAGTAAACTCCACGAAGAAGTTATAATATACGATAAGAGCTGGAATAGCCAATCCTTAGGAAACAAAGTATTTAATGACCTTATAGAAATAGTAGTAGTTGATGATTATGTAACTGAAGTAAGAGTAGGTCAACCTCCTATTCCATTTCCTGAAAACGGATATATCATTACAGGAAGAGGAAGTGTTGCTAGTCAGCTACAGAACAACTTTCATGTAGGAGAGAACGTAGTTCTAGAGTATTATACATCACCTGATTTTAATAATATAGCTTCAGCAATAGGTGGAGGAAGCCCCCTCTTAAAAGATGGTGTCAAAACCGATTTTAAAATAAATATTAAAGGTGATCATCCTAGAACAGCCATAGGAATAACAAAAGATAAAAGGCAACTCCTAATGGTTACTATAGATGGTAGAGATACTTCATATAAAGGTGTTAGTCAAGAAATTTTCGCAGATATTATGCTAAAGCTTGGAGCATATGATGCAATCAATTTTGATGGTGGTGGCTCTACTACCATGGCTGTAAAACCTGCTGGTACTGAAGAACCTACTTTAGTAAATCGCCCCTCTGACGGTGGTCAAAGAAGAGTAACAAACGGAATTGGTGTAACTAATAGCGCTCCTCAAGGAGAATTAAGCTATATTAAAGTATATACAGATGATACTAAGATGTTTGTAAATACTACTAGAAAGTTTTATGTAAAAGGATATGATGAGTTCCACAATCCAGTAGATATAGAAGATGAAAATGTTCAGTTCTTTATAGATGGTATAAGTGGCAAATTTAATGGAAATGTCCTTACTGCACATAGCTCTGGTGAAGGAACAGTAAAGGCATTCTACAACAATACTCTTGCAGAAACAAAAATTAAGGTGCTTGGAGATGTAAAGGAGCTTCAATTAGATACAGATAAATTTGGAGTAGATATATCAAATCAAAAGAACCTAGGAAAAATATATGGAAAGAATAGTCAAGGCCATGTAGCCCTTATAGAACCAAGTGACGTAGCTTGGGAGGCAATAGGTGGTGTTGGCTATGTAGATAATGGCGTGTTTTATAGTTCAAATAAACCAACAGCAGGAGCTATTGTAGCAAGGCTAGGAAGTGCAGTTGAAAGCACATTAGTTTCAGTAGGATATGAAGAAGCTATGATAAATGATTTTGAAGGCTTAGATGGCATTAAGTTCTTATCCTATCCTAATGTAGTTACAGGAAATATTGAGCAAAGCTCAGATAGCAAGGTTGGCCAAGGCTCTATAAAGCTTAAATATGACTTTACAGGCTCTGAAGATACAAGAGCAGCTTATATATCTTTTGGAGAAAAAGGAATACAGCTTAGTAAAAATCCAGAAAAAATAGGTATGTGGGTATATGGCAATGAAAACAATAGCTGGATAAGAGGACAAATATCTGACGCTAATGGAAAAGCATTAAAATTAGATTTTGCAACTAATGTGGACTGGAAGGGTTGGAAGTTTGTAACTGCTAATGTCCCATCTGATGCAGTATATCCAATAACACTAGAAAGAATATACGTAACTGAAATAAATCCTATGAGCAAGTATTCAGGCGAATTACTCTTTGATGGATTAAAAGCAATGTATCCAAAGAACTTTGATGTAGTAAATCTTCCTCCTTCTACATCAGTAAAAGATGAAAAGCAAAAATCAGTTGATACAGTAGAAAATGGATATAAATTTATAATGAGCTTTGGAATAGATAAATTAGACAATTTATATAAAGGTCAAATTGCAAAACAAATTAATAAGCGTTTATCTAATAGTAAGTATGGATTTTTCATGGGTCAAGTAGATGAAAGCCTTAAGACAGGTACTAAAGCAACTGTAGTAGAAGTCTCAACTGGCTATTTACCAATTTGGGATAATGACATATTGTTTATCAGAGCTGACAATTCAAAGGGTGGCTTAAGACCATCAAATCCACAACAGTGGATAGGATTAAAAAATGATTTGTCCATCGCTACTCAAAAGAATATAATAATCACTATGCCAAAGCCTGTATTTGGTAGCAATGGATTTATAGATAAGCTTGAAGCTGAACTTTTAAATGATACGCTATCGCAATACGCTGAAAAAGGCAAAAACATATGGGTTGTATATAGTGGAAATAAAAATGAAGTAGATTTAAGAGATGGAGTTAGATATATTGAACTAGAAAAACCAAATCTAAATAGCACAAGTACAACATTTGATTTGAAGCTACTAAAGTTTGCATATAATAATGGTGAATTAACATATGACTTTGTGCCAGTATTTAAAAAGTAGGGGATTTCCCCTACTTTTTTCTTTGGATAATTCCAAATGAACTTTTTCCCCATCTCCACACCTTACATTTGTGTCTAACTTGTCATAAATATCTGTATTGCTTTCAACTATCCTCATACTTATAATTGCTCCTACAGTTATGATTGTAAGTATAATAACTAGCCCAGTATAAAACGTCCTTCTTCTTGCCATGGAATATCTCTCCTTTCAACAATTATTATTTGTTTTTTAATATTGTTTATTCATTAAAATACATCTAAGCTTTTTAGAATAATTTTGGAGTCTTCTAAATATATATTTATATCCACTAAAGCAAAAGGAGGATAGCCCATGAGAAATTCCAGAATTATTACTACTCATGTTAGAGAAAAATACGAGGCAGTCAATACTATTAATAATTATTTGAGGACCTACTTTAAGAACAATAAAAAGCTTGATGACATAATAATCATAGGCATAGGAACAGATAAATGCATAGGTGATTGCTTGGGACCCCTTGTAGGTACTATCCTAAAAAGAAAGAATTTTAATTTCTCTGTATACGGAACTCTTAAGAGGCCATTACATGCACTTAATTTAAAAGATAGGCTAAGGACTATAAATGCAAAACATCCAAATGCTTTTATAATAGCAGTAGATGCTTGTCTAGGAGAAGATGAAAATATTGGAACAGTACAAATAAGAAATGGGCCTATAGATCCAGGCAAAGGTGTAGGAAAAGATCTTCCCTCAGTAGGAGATTTATCTATAATAGGTATAGTTGACAAACTAAGTAATAACAGTAGTTCCACTCTTCATAATATTAGACTTTCCTTTGTACTAGAAATGGCAGAAATCATTGCAGAAGGAATTATGACAGGGCTCTTCACTCTGTCATACTGAGCGCAAGCGAAGTATCTCGCATGGTTTAATTAGTTATAAGGGCTGGTCTTCACGCCAGCCCTTTTAGGTTTTCTATTTTTCTTATTCCATAATATTCAATATATCATATATTAGCTTACATGCCTCTCCTCTAGTCAAATAATCCTTAGGTCTAAACATGACGTTTGACCCAGTCATTATACCTTTTATTTGAACATTTTTTATGGCATTAAGTGCCTCATTGGAGATTTCACTAATATCTATGTACTCTAGCCCAAAATCTAAATCTTCTTCATATCCTATAGTGTTGCTAATAATAATAGCCGCGTCTTCTCTCGTTATGTATTCATCAGGTTTAAATTCATTTGATTCTTCATATGCAGTAATAATATCTGCTTCAGTTACTGCCATTACATGTTCAACAGCCCAATCCTCTATTTCACTAGCATCTAAGTATTCAAGTTCACTCCCAGTAGGCTCAAGCTGCAGGGCTCTTGACAGCATTACACTTATTTCTTCTCTAGTTATTTGGTCTTCTGGATTGAAATTACCTCCACTTCCACTTACTATATTCATTCCATGAAGCTTAATAATATAGTCTTTTGACCAAATATTAGATATATCCAAGAAGGGATATATGCTTCCAGTTTTGGATATCCAGTTTCCTACAAGCCAGCCTTCTGAATTTGTTTCATTAACTCTAACCTTGTACCAAAAGTAGCCATTATTTAGTACTGGTCCTTCTAATACTTGTAGCTCCATTAGATTATTAACCTGGGCAATATTTGAGCCATTAGGTGCATCTTTTAATTTCATAAGATGCCTTCCATCAAGCTTGACAATGTCTCCTTCATAATAGGTTAATATATCTCCATAGTGAAATCCCTTCGGTGTATCAAATTTAGTATCTTTACTTGGCAAACCCTGCTTAGGTAATAGATTGTTAGCAATTGGAATTATTTTTTGACCATATTCTTTTTCTACTATACTATACACCAAATCTTGATAAGTCTGTTTTTTAAGTCCAGTATTAGGGTTGTTAGATTTACTCCAGCCATTGTATGCCCATATGGCAAAATACCAGTTTTCCAATACGTTTGGATTCATGTCTCCTATTTGTGGTAGTTTTTCTATGGCAGTATCCCATTTTCTAAGGAGTACATCTGCTCCTGCTTCTATATTGTAATCAATGTCATATTTTAATTTTTCATCTTCAAACCAGCCATATTTATTATGTATCTGCATCAACCCTATGCTGCCACCCCTGCTTATGAAAGCAGAACCATCCTTGTTAAATTGCTTAAACACACTCTCAACTCTTGCTATAGATTTTAAAATAACAGAAGGTATCCCTCTTTTTCTAGCTACCTCTTCAATCTTTTTTTCTAGTTCTGCCCGAGATGGATTAATTGGTGATGTGCTTGCGTTTACCCTTTCATAAGAAAGCATAAGTAAAATCGCCATGCACAGGACAGTAGTTAATATCCTCTTAAACATAACTAACCTCCATTTCCTTTGCTAAAAATCCAGAATGAAATAGCAATTCTTGCTAGGTATTTTTTAATATTAATATTTTATAACAAAATTAAGAATTTGTAAAATGTAACAAAACTGCTATAGTTTTTAATGTAAAAGGAATAGCGTAACACTATTCCCTCTATAAACTGCTAGCAGCTTCTACTACCTTGTCTTTGATTTTATTAAATTCTTTTATTAAAACACCGTAGTCTTGAGTTAATAGTGTTTTATCTTTTACTATAACCTTACCATTGACTATAACAGTAGAAACATTACTTGGATTAGCTGAATATACTAAAACAGAATAATAATCATAAATAGGCTGCATATTAATAGATTTTGTTTCAACTATGACCATATCTGCCTTTTTTCCGACTTCTATTGAGCCTATTTTATGGTCTAGATTTAAAGCCCTAGCACCACCTAATGTAGCCATTTCTAATATTTGGTCTGCAGTGAAAATACTTCTGTCATTATTATATAATTTATGAACCTTTGCAACTAATCCCATCTGGGTAGTAATATCAAGTGTATTTCCGCTCATAGGACCATCTGTGCCTAGGCCTATTTTCAAATCCATATTATACATTTTATAAGCTGGAGCAACACCATGAGCTCCTTTAGCATTTGCTCCAATATTATGAGAAATACCTACTTCTTTTTCTTTTAGTATTTTTAAATCTTCATCATTTACATGTATCATATGAGCTCCAACCATTCTGCTGTTTAATACACCAATACTATTTAAATATTGTACAGGAGTTAAGTTATATTCATGCATATATTTTTCCGTTTCATAGTCCATTTCAGCTATATGCATCAATATAGGAACATCTTTATCTTCAGCTAATTTAAATGCTTTTTGCAAATATAATGTGTCGTTAGTGTATGGTGCATGAGGAGCTACTGCAGGAATAACTAATTCATCATTTTTCCACTTGTCAATAAACCAGTTACAATACTCTAATCCTCCATAAGGCTCATCTGCATCTGGAGCATTGAAATTGACTATAGTTTCTCCTAATACCCCTCTTAGTCCGATTTCTTTAGTTGATTTAGCTACTTCATCTTCAAAATAATACATATCAGCAAAAGTAGTGACTCCACCTAAAGCCATTTCACAGATACCATATTTTGAACCTAGAGAAACTAACTCCTTGTCTACTAACATTTTTTCTAAAGGAAACAAGTATCTTTTTAGTCTATCAGGAACATCATCTCCTAAACTCCTAAAAGCAATCATTGCACAATGTGTATGTGCATTTACAAAGCCAGGAATTAGTATGCCTTCTTCCCCATCTACAATTTCATGAGCAGTATATTTATCTATAAGCTCTTCTCCACCAATGTCAATAATCTTATCATTATCTGTAACTACAACTCCTCTTTCAATAATATCTTTATTAGAATTCATAGTTAATATGGTTACATTTTTTATAAGCATAAATCAATTCCCTCCTATAATAAAATAGGACAAGGCTTTATCCCCTCGTCCTATTCCCTCTTTAGTAACAGAGAACCGTCTACTGTCACTAAGTTCTTCGTCTTTATTGTCCACTAACTACTTCTTTATTCCATCTTTCAATCCATTCTTTATTTACACTATTGATATATTTCCAATCTGCTAATATTAATTTGTCTATAACGTCTGCACCATAAGTTAAGCCTTCTGCTTCTTCTTCTGTAAGTACTACATTTTTATTTGCAGGTGAGTCTACTTTATCAATAGCATTAGCTTTTTGAACTTCTTCGCTTAATATCCAGTCTATGAATTTTTCTGCTAGTTCTTTGTTTTTAGTTCCTTTAGCTATGTTGATTGTATTTACTATAGCATAAGCACCTTCTTTAGGATCTACCCATTTAGCTGTAGGTACAGCTTCTTTTACTTGACCAAATGAAAAGTCTTGTCCTGCAACTACAGAAGCTTCTCCTTGGCTAAACATATTTACTACTTCAGATGATTTAGAGTAAACCTTTACTAAATTCTTGTTTAAATCTTTAATTTTTGCAAATATAGCATCTATATCAGTTTTTACATCAAGTCCCTCTATGTCAGCAACTATAAATGGTGTAAAAGGACCTGCTGTTGTAGTCATGTCTGGGAAAATTAATTTTTTACCTAAAGAATCATCCCAAAGGTCTGCCCATGATTCTATTGGCTTATCAACTTGAGCTGTATCATACATAATACCATATCTTCCTACAGTATATGCAGGACCATACTCTTCACCAAATGGAGCCTTTGCAACATCATATAGGTTTTCTATATTAGGTATATTTGAACGGTCTATTTTTTCAAATAAGCCTTCTTCTATAGCTTGGATTGCAAATCCTTCTGCTAATTGAATAACGTCTACATTACTGCTACCTAGTCTAAGCTTATTAAGTCTATCAGCGTTGTTACCTACTTCTAAAACAATTTTTACATTGTTAGCTTTTTCAAATGGCTCATAAATATTTTTTCTTAATAAGTCTTCATTAAATCCCCAAGTTGAAACTACTAATTCTGTAGGTTCACTTGTATTATTTGGCTCTGTGTTATTCTCACCTACTTGGTTGTCTTCTTTTGGAGCACATGCTACCATAAACATTGATAACACCATTACAAGTACTAATAGCAAACTAATTTTTTTCATTTTAACTCCTCCTCTTGTTAATTACTTTACTAAAATAATTTTGTCTGAAGGTGCATATATATTTACATTATCCCCTACATTGTAAGGGTGTAAAGCCTCATGATTGACAATAAAATTTCCAAGCTCTGTTTTTACTTCATATTGATAATCTCTACCTAAAAATGTTCTTACTAAGACCTGACCACTTATAGTATTCGCTGATGATTTTGTACCAAGGTCATTGATTATTAAATCATCTGGTCTAATAGCTCCTTTAGTCGGTTCAATTCCTTTATATATATCTAAATCATCTACAATAAAGTCAGTATCATTTTTTGCCTTTAGTTTTAAAGATTTTTCTGTTTTAGAAATTAGTTTTAAATCAATAAAGTTTTCAAAGCCCACAAACCTAGCTACAAATTCACTAGTTGGATATTTGTATATATTAGCCGGTTCATCTAGTTGCTCAATAACACCTTGATTCATAATAGCGACTTTATCAGAAATAGAGAAACACTCTTCTTGGTCGTGAGTTACATACACTGTTGTAATACCTAATTCTTGTTGAATTTTTCTTATTTCAACTCTCATTTTTACTCTTAGCTTTGCATCTAGGTTACTTAGAGGCTCATCTAGAAGTAGTAAGTCTGGCTTAATTACCAAAGCTCTAGCTAAGGCAACTCTCTGTCTTTGGCCTCCTGATAATTCAGCTGGAAATCTCTTTTCTAGATTACCTAAGTCTACTATTTCAAGGATTTCCTTAACTCTTTTGTGTACTTCAGATTTTTCAACCTTTCTTAGATTTAGTCCAAATGCCACATTATCATAAACATTTAAATGTGGGAATAATGCATAGCTTTGAAAAACAAACCCAAAGTTTCTCTTGTGTACAGGAATATTAGTGTAATCCTTTCCATCAAAGATAAATTTACCTTTTTGCGCATCTAAAAATCCTGCTATTAGTCTTAGTGTAGTAGTTTTACCACAGCCACTAGGTCCTAATAATGAAACCAAATCACCTTTTTCTACTTTTAAATTTAAATCCTTTAATATTACATTGTTGCCATAAGCAACTGTTACTTTTTCCAAATTAATTAGTGACATATGTTCACCTCCTGAAATCTACTTAGCAAAGAAACTTAAGCCTAAGGTTTTTTCTACAATAAACATCAATAACCCAGTCATTGCCATGAGAACTACCGATAAAGCTGCAATCGTCGGGTCAAAATTATACTCAACATGGATAAGCATCTGAATAGGCAAAGTACTTAATCCTGGTCCAGTCAAAAACAAGGATACTGGCACATTATTAAATGAATTGATAAAAGCCAATATAAATGCAGCTATAACACCAGACCTTATATTAGGTAATACTATTACGAAAAAAGTCTTTATTTTATTTGCTCCTAAGCTCATTGAAGCTTCTTCTATAGAATAATCAAAGTTACTTAAACTTGAAGAAATAACTCTAATAATATAAGGAATTATTATAATCACATGTCCAATCAACAAGCTTGTGTAAATAGGTAATTTACTATATATAACTAAATATCTTAATAGAGAAAAACCAAGAACTATACCTGGTATCAATACAGGTGACAAGAATATACTGTTTAAAATGTTCTTTCCCTTAAAATTGTATCTGCTTAGAGCGTAAGCAGCAGGTATACCTATTATTAAGGCTATTATTGTGCCAATAACAGATAATTGCATACTTATAACAAATGATTTTCTAAACATTTCTATTTTAAATATATTTGCCATCCATTTCAATGAAAATCCCTTTGGAGGAAAGATTAAAGCTTTATCTGGACCAAAGGACGTTGCTACAATTATTAATAATGGAGCTAGTAAAAAGAAATAAACTAAAAATGCAAATATACTTAGTCCTTTATTTTTTCTATTCATTCTTATCACCCCCTAGAATTTAACTTTCTTGCAAATGAATTTATAACTCCACTGATTAAAATAGTTACTACAATCATTACAGTAGCTACTACTGCAGCAGTATCCCAATCAAATAATGTCATGGCATTTTGGTATATAACTGTGGCCAGTACCTTTGATTGAGTGCCTCCTAAAAGTTGAGGCGTAGTATAAGCCGTTAAGCTACCTGTAAATACTAGTACACATCCTACTATTAGCCCAGGTACGCTTAGTGGAAAAATCACCTTCATAAAAGCTTTAAATCTAGTAGCACCTAGACTTTCAGCAGCCATGAGCAAATCCTTATCTATATTTTCTAATACACCTACTAAGGATAAAATCATTAATGGCATAAATAAATACACAAAACCAACTACTATTGAAAACTCATTATATAAAAGTGATAAAGGTTGTTTTATTAATCCCATATTCATTAGAAAAGTGTTTATAATCCCTCGCTTTCCTAGTATAACCATCCAGCTAAAGGATCTAACTACAGGGCTTGTTAGCATAGGGAAAACAGCGAGTGCGATGTATAGTCCTCTTTTGCTGACATTAGTCTTGCTAATATAATAGGCAGTTGGAAATCCTAAAGTAGCTGCTACAATGGTTGATATCAAGGCTAATTTTAGAGTTCTAATTAAAATAGTAATATAATATCCGTCTTTAAAGAAATCAACATATCTGCTTAATGTAAAGCTTCCTTCACTGATAAATGACCCTGAAATCAGCATAATAAGCGGAATTAATGCAAAAAGCACTAGAAATAAAACTCCAGGAATTAATAGTAAATAAAAACTATATTTTTTCATTTGCACCATCCTTTCATTTAATACTTTCTAAAAACATTTTCATAAATTTGTCCCTTTTTAATTCTAAGGCGACTTTTACATTTGGTTTATTCCCATATCTATTATTAAAATCACAAATACTTTGTCCATCACATAATCTGCTGGAATATTCTACATCTACAAAATAGTCCTTCATAACAACTACATCTTCATCTATGGCTACTGCAACTGCAAGAGGATCATGAAGAGCACAGCTTCTAACCTCTTTCCCAACAGAATATTTATCTATATAGTATTTTGAAACATTATATACAAACTTAGCTAAGTCAGACTTGTCTTTAATATTATCTAATTCTTCTTCTAGTAATTGTGCTTTTCTAGTAACATCTAATCCAATTAACTTTATAGGAACGCCACTATGTAGCACCTCATAAGCACTTTCTGGATCTATATAAAAATTAAACTCGGCTACAGGGCTTTCATTGCCACGGCCATCTACTACTCCACCCATTATATATAGCTCTTTTATCTTATTTTTTATCTCTGGAGCCTTTTCAAAAGCCATAGCTAAATTTGTAAGAGGTGCTAGCATTATTAGTGATATTTCACCAGGATAGCTATTTACCTCATCTATAATATAGTCAACTGCATGCTTCTTATTTGCTTGTTTCGTTTCTAGGTTTTTAAGTTGTCCAGCTAATCCATTTTCTCCATGGACTGAGTCTCTAAATATAATATCTCTAGCCTTAGGTTTATTACAGCCTTTGTATACTTGTATATCCTCACGTCCTAAAAGCTTTAAAACTTTGAGGGTATTTTCTGTGGCAAATTCCAAAGGAGTATTCCCTGAAACAGTAGTGATTCCTCTAACATTTAGCTTATTGCTATTTAAGGCTAGTACTAATGCAAGAGCATCATCAATTCCTGTATCTACGTCAATAATTATCTGCTTCAATTTATCACATCCCTTGTTTAGTAAAATCATACTTCTCTATTTCTTCTAAAGTAGGCAAGGATATTTGAGCGCCAAACCTTTGAATAGTAATAGAAGCTGCCTTTTGTCCAAATTCAATTGACTCGAAAATATTATTTGTCAAAATATATCTAGACAAAAATCCTCCTATAAAGCTGTCTCCTGCTGCTGTTGTATCTACAACATTTGTAGGCCAAGGCTTAAATTGTTTTATTGTATCTTTATCAACATAAATTGCACCTTTTTCACCTAGTGTAGTTATAATCCTTGGTGTACCCTTGGCTATAAGGCTTCTTGAAGCCTCGATTACAGAATCTATATCTAGAATTTCTTTATTTGATATTCTAGATAATTCATGTTCATTTGGAATTAATATATCAATATATTTTAATATCTCTTCATCTAGCTCTTTAGCAGGAGCAGGATTTAAGACAGTTATTTTGTCCATTTTTTTAGAAAGCAACAATGCCTCTTTTACTGTTTCCATAGGTATTTCATGCTGAAGCAGCACTGCCTTTGATTCTTTAATAACATCAATATGCTGACTTAAGTATTTATTATCTACATTATAATTAGCCCCAGGAATAACAACGATACTATTGTTTCCATTATCATCAACAGTTATAAATGCAAGTCCTGATGAGCCTTCTATAGATTTAATACTCTCTATATTTACACCTGATGCTTTCATTGATGACAATAACTTCTTTCCATAATCATCATTGCCCACCATACCAAGAAAATTAACCTTAGCCCCTAGCTTAGCTAGAGCAACGGCTTGGTTTGCACCTTTTCCACCAGGGTTTTCTATAGTTTCTCTTCCAATGACAGTCTCACCTATCTTAGGAATTTCTTCAGTTTTTACAACAACATCCATATTGATGCTGCCAACAACTACAATATCACTCTTCACTAGGTGCTCATCCTTTCAACTAAACTATGATTCAATATTCTTATCAAATTTGTCTCTCTTTTTTCAATTATATCTATTAATAAATCTACAGCTTCATGTCCCATATCATATATAGGTTGTTTAATAGTTGTTAAGGGTGGGTCAATATAGTTACTAATAGAAATATCATCAAAACCTATTACTTTAACATCTTCAGGTATATCTATGTTTTTTTCTTTCAATGCTCTAATTGCACCAATGGCAATTAAATCATTTCCGCAGCATATTCCATCTATCTTGCTGTTTTGGATTAAATTCAATGTTCCAACATACCCAGTATCTATTGAGAAGTCTTGAAGAAATACAATGTCTTCATTATAAGACAATATATTATCATTCAAGGCTTTAATGTATCCCTGCAAACGTGCTTGGGTTAATGGATTTATAAGCTCAGAAGATATAAACCCTATATTTCTACAGCCTTTTTTTAATAAAAATGATACTGCGTCATATATACCCTTTTCATTGTCGATTCTAATTCTGCCTACTGGCTGATCTGTTTCAATATCTCTATCTAAAAGCACAAGGGGTGGTTCGCAATTTTTAAGAGATATATCACTTTTATTTGCAACTGCAGCCATAATAATCCCGTCTACCCTTTTTCCCTGCAATACATGTAAATATTTATTTTCCTTAGCTTCACTATTATCTGTATTACAAAGTATAACTGAATAACCAACCTTATCAGCAGAATCTTCTACTCCTCTAGCCAACTCACTAAAGAAAAGGTTCATTACATCTGGTATTATAAGACCAATAGTTTTTGTATTATTTATCTTTAGGCTTTTAGCTATGGCATTTGGAATGTATCCTTCTCTCTCTACAATTTCTAAGACCTTCTTCCTAGTAGCTTCACTTATGGCCTGATCCTTTCCGTTTAAAATCTTAGAAACAGTAGCAGTAGACACGCCTGCTAATTTAGCTATTCTAGTTATACCCATATCATCACAATCCTTTAATTTGAGAAATACATTTAGGTAAACGTTTAACTAAATATAGTATATCCTTTTTTATTTGACAAATCAATATAAAATTCGTCGAAAAAGTGAACTATATTACTTATAATTCTCAAAAGTATTTATTTTATTATTGTTATTTTACTGTAAGTACTATAGAATTAATGATGAATTTATTGATTTATTTGCATAATAAATTATGAAAATAAAAGTTATATAGTATAGAAGATTGGAGATTTTAATTTGAATAGTATAGCTGGAATATTAATATCTATTGTTTTTGTATTCTTAATTATTGGAATATCTTCTTTATTGAGTAAATCAAATATTATATCAAAGGAAGGCAGTAGAAAATTTATTCATGTAGGTGTATCTAATTGGTGGATTATTGCTATGATTTTTTTTGATAATAATATATGCGCAGCCATTGTCCCAGGACTTTTTGTCCTTATTAACTATGCGTCATATAAAAAACAAATTTTCAGTGCAATGGAAAGAGACGGTTCGAAAAAAGATTTGGGAACTGTTTATTATGCCATATCCTTGCTGATTTTGGCTTTAATAACTTTTAAAAACAAAGAATTATCTTATATAGGTGCATTAGGTATACTAATTATGGGATATGGTGACGGTTTTGCTGCAATTATAGGAACAAAGTATGGAAAACATAAATTTAGAGTACTAGGAAACATCAAAAGTATTGAGGGCAGCTTAGCTATGTTTGTTTTCTCATTTGTAGTTTCTGTTATAATATTGTATATATTTGATCCTGTTAATGTACTATATATAGGGTTATTAGTAGCTTTATTAAGTACAATTTTAGAAATGTTTTCTCCTATGGGATTAGATAATCTTACTGTTCCTTTAGGTTCTGCTTTGTTTTATTATGTTTTTATATTTTTGAGGGGTTAGGAAGTGACTAAATGTTAGATTTTATAATTGGATTAGCTTGTTCTTTTTTAATTGCTTTTGCAGCCTTTAAGAAATCTTCGCTAAATAAAAGTGGTTTTATAGCTGCTACTGTTCTAGGTACTGGTATTTATTATTTTGGTGGTCTATGGTTTTCCATAATAATGGTATCATTTTTTGTATCATCAAGCGTATTAACTAAGTTTAAAAGCAGCAATAAAGAAGCTCTTGACAATATGAATGAAAAAGGTGGAAGTCGTGACTATATTCAGGTTTTCGCTAATGGAGGAATAGGACTTATTTTTGCCTTTTTACACTTTGTTTACAATAGCCCTATATTTTTATTAGCTTATGCTGTATCTTTTGGAGTGTCCACTTCAGACACTTGGGCTTCAGAGGTAGGTGTATTAAGCAAAAACAAACCTATATCTATACTTAATTTTAAGCCTATTGAAAAAGGAATGTCTGGTGGTATAAGTATATTGGGAACTATTTTCGCCTTTTTAGGTTCTGCTTTTATATCTATAATATTTTTTATTGCTTATATGGTAATATATAATAATATTCAACAGGGAATTAACTACTCCTTATTATGCTTATTCTTAGGCTTTTTAGGCTCTGTCATAGACAGTATACTTGGGGCTTCTATACAAGCTCAGTACTATTGTGAAGACACTAAAGGTTTCACCGAAAAAAGAGTTTATAAAAATAAGACTAATAAACTTGTTAAAGGATTTTCTATTGTAAATAATGATGTAGTCAACTTTTCAAGTAATTTAATATCTACCCTATTAGCACTTATTATATTGTAATAATTACCATGATTATTAACTATTAAGTTTTCTTTTGATTTTTTTAGAAAAATAAAAGTATCTGATAAGTTCATCACTTGTCAGACACTTTTATGATCTCAATCCATTAATAATATTATAAATCCTTCTAGGTTATTCTATATCCTACTAACTCTTCCCTTTACTTCCTTCTCTATGTCCTTAAGCTTGTTATAAGCAATATCATAGCTCTTTCCATTAGCTGAAAGGTATACTTTTAGTTTTGGTTCTGTTCCAGAAGGTCTTAGTGCATACCAAGAGTCATCCTCAAATATAAATTTCAATACATTTTCTTTAGGAAGATTTATAGGTGTAGAAGATAACAGAGAACCATCCCCTGTTACATAGCTTTTGCTAGATAAATAGTCATTTACCTTTGCAATTTTTAATCCTGCTATTTCCTTTGGATAATCTTTTCTAAAGCTATTCATTATGGAATCAATTTTCCTCTTGCCTTCTATTCCCTCAAGATTTAATGAAAATAATTCTTCTATATAATATCCAAATCTTTCATAAAGCTGCATAAGAGCTTGGTGTAAATTGAGCCCTTTTGTCTTATAATATGCAGCCATTTCGCATATTAGCATAGAAGCAATTACTGCATCCTTTTCTCTTACAAAGATACCTGTTAAATAGCCATAGCTTTCTTCATATCCAAACTGAAAGCTAAATTCTTTAGTATTTTCAAACTCTTTAATCTTTTCTCCTATGTATTTAAATCCTGTAAGAGTATCTATTGTATCTACTCCATAGTGTTTAGCTATAACTTTTCCTAACTCACTTGTTACTATAGTTTTTACAAGAACTCCGTTTAAAGTAAGCATGTTTCTCTCTTGTCTGTTGGAAAGAATATAGTCTAAAAGCAGTGCACCTGTTTGATTTCCATTTAGGACAATGTATTCTCCTTTATTATCCTTTACTACTACTCCAACTCTGTCACAGTCAGGATCTGTCCCTAGTATAATATCTCCCTTAACTTTCTCTGCCAGCTCTATGGCTAGCTTAAATGCCTTAGGGTCTTCTGGATTAGGATAACTAACTGTAGAAAAGTCTGGGTCTGGAAGCTCCTGCTCCTTTACACCATGAACGTTTTCATATCCAAGCTCCTTTAGAACTCTTCTAACAGGAATATTCCCTGTTCCGTGAAGTGGAGTATATACTATATTTATTTTCTTATTTATATCTTCTCTCAAACTAAGTGTCTTAACTTTTTCTATATAAATATCATCTATTTCTTTTCCAATAATATTTATTAAGCCTTTGTCAAATGCTTCTCCTTCATCAATTGTCCTTACGCAGGAAAAGTCCTTTACTTCATTTACTTTTTCTATTACCTTATTAGCATCTTTAGGTACTAGTTGCCCTCCGTCTGCACCATATGCTTTATATCCATTGTATTCAGAAGGATTGTGGCTTGCTGTAATAACTATTCCAGCATCTGCCTTTAAATGTCTAACTGCAAAAGAAAGCTCAGGAGTAGGTCTTAAGCTTTCAAAGAGATAAGCCTTTATTCCATTTGCTGCAAGTACAAGTGCAGCAGTTTTAGCAAACTCAGCTGATTTGTGTCTAGAATCATAGGCAACAACACAGCATTTGTCATCCTGAGCATGGCGAAGGATCTCTAGATTCTTCACTTCGTTCAGAATGACATTTTCGTCGTTTTTGTCTAATTCTCCATTTTTAATTCTCATTTCTTCATTGTTTTTAATATACTCCGCAAGTCCCTGAGTAGCCTTAGCTACTGTAAACTTATTCATTCTGTTTGTTCCTGCACCTATTTTTCCTCTTAAGCCACCAGTACCAAATTCTAAGTCCTTATAAAATCTATCTTCTATTTCCTTTGCATTATCTTTTATACTCAATAGCTCTTTTTTAGTTTCACTATCAACTTCTTGGCTCTCCAGCCATAAGTAGTACTTATCCATGAAATCCATAAAAATATCTCCTTTATTGCATATTATCTGTAGTATATTATACTATATTAAGGAAAAAATGACTACCTAATGCTCTAGCTTCTAAAACTAGTTGAGCATCAGCATGAAATATTGCCTCTGGTTTATATTCTTTTATTATTTCATCAATTCGCTCTTTATCTCTAAATACTTTGGAAATTTTCAATTATTATTTTTTCCATATGGTTTCTATCAATTTCTAAATAATATATTCCGTCTATCCTTATTCCCTTTCCTTTTAATATAAAGGTTTCAATATTATCTAATTCTATGTCTTTTAGTAAATAGGTCAAGGCACCTATTTGTTCAACTTTAAGGTCAGTGAAAATTTTATCCTGTACTTTTAAATATAAAGGAAGTATGTCAGTCAGTTTTCCATTTTCCTTAGTCTGCTGAAATAGTGTTAGTATAAACTTTTGCTGCTGCTCTATTCTTGCAAAATCACCTATAGAAGTGTTTCTATCTCTTAGATAAATAAGTGCCTGCTCCCCATTTAGTTTTTGCTCACCTTTTTCTAAGACTTTTTCCCTAGAAGCCATATTTCTCTCAACATCTATAGTTACTCCTCCTATGGTATCTACAATGCTTTTCACAGCATCCATATCAACAGTAATATAATAATGAATATTAATCCCTAGTAAGTCCTCTACTGCTTGGACTGCATACTGATTTCCCTTTTTCTTAGGCCCTCCACCAAAGGCCATGGCATGATTTATCTTGTCCTTATTTTTATTGCCAGGCACATCTGTATAGGTATCTCTTGGGATAGATAGCATCTTTACTTCTTTTGTGTCTAGGTTCACAGATGAAACAATGATTGTATCACTTCGATATCCCATTCTCTTGGATTCACGTTTTTCGCTACTATCTATTCCTAGTAAAAGTATATTAATCACATTTTTACTTGAGTCTAGATTATCTAAGCTAGAATTGTCTACATCTTCCTTTTCTTGTATCTCTTGACCATACAAATCTAATTGCCTTTGAGTATTTTTTTGTATCAGTAAATCTTGTTGTTTCAAGTCTTTTTCAAAAGCTTTATGAGGATTTGTTAAATTATTATATTTTTGAAGCCCTATAGTAATCCCTACTACTAAGACACAAGCCACACAAAATATAATAATACTTAGGGTCTTTATTTTACTCATTTCTTGCTCCTTCCCCACCTGTTTTTAACTTCTTCTTAATCACATTTATCATAGTATCTGCCTCATCAATCTTCATAAAGTAAATAATAATAAAATATATGATTGCACCAGTACAAATCGCACCTATCAATCCTAATTTTTCACCAATAAATTTAGATAAAATAATATGTATTACTTTAGCTATTGCCCCCATTATCAATGATGCACAGGTTATTTTTAAAAAAGAAAAAGCTGTTTTCTTCATATTAAATAAACCTATTTTCTTTTTTAAGCTCAATAGTAATAATATAGTACAAAATATACCTGATATACTTGTTGCTAATGCAAGCCCACCTATACCCATGAATTTAGAAAGTAATATATTTAATATTATGTTTATTATCATGGCAATTGTAGCATTAATCATAGGAATTTTAGTATCTTGTAAAGAATAAAAAGCTCTTGACAAAATATCTCTAAATCCAAAGCCTACCATACCTATAGAGTAAAAAAATAGGGCATTTGATGTCATCTCTATAGCTTTTAGGTCAAAAGCTCCTCTTCCAAATAAAAGCCTAACTACTGACTCTGCAAATATCATTGCCCCAACTGCAGCTGGTATTAATAATAAGCTAATTGAATTTAATGCTTCTGATACAGTTTTTTTAAGCCCATTTATATTATCCTCAGCAGCCATTTTAGATATGATAGGATACATAGCAGTAGATAGAGAAGTTACAAATATTCCTTTTATAAATGAATTAAGCTTATTAGAATAATTCAAAGCTGAAATCCCGCCTACTGCTATCTTTGATGCAATAGTTCTATCTACAAGCACATTGATTTGATCTACAGAGCCTCCTATTATAATGGGAAGTGCTAAATATGCCATTCTCATAATATGCTCATCTTTTATATCAGCTACTAATTCATATTTGTATCCTTTTCTATAGACGAAGGGAAGTAAAAATAACAATTGAGAAACATGGGCTAGCACTACACCTATAGGCAACATCATAGTAGTTGTACTAAAGCTTAAAAAGATTGATAAGATAATGAAAAAGTTCAGTGGAAATCCAACCAAAGCTGGTATAACATAACTTCCTTTCAACTGAAGAAATCCACTGAAAATATATATAAGGCCCGTAGAATATATGCCAAACAAGCTTATCCTTGTAAACTTTATTGTTAAAGCTAAGGTATTTCCCTCAAATCCTGATGCAAATAAATGAACTAATTCCTCTGTAAATGATAATCCTAAAAAAACAATAACTGTACATATAACAGTTAAAATGTTTACAAGACTATTAGTATATCTATTTCCTTCTTTTTCTCCGTATTCTTGTGTTATCCTACTATACATAGGTATATATCCTGTCGATATACCTATGCCAACAAATGTAAATATAACCATTGGAATAGATAATGATATTAAATAGGCATCACTAATACTTGATGCACCATAAAAATATGATAGTGTAATATCTCTAATGAAACCAAGTGTTTTTGACAATATTGTAATTAACATTAAAAGAATGGCTGTTTTTTTCATATTATCACCATATTCTTTATCAATAATCTAAATAATTGAAATCACAAATCACATTTTAAAATTAGTCCTCAAAGGAAAACTCGTTATTATAAAGGCAAAATATATGATAACCAATAAAATGCAGATTATTGTATACATTCTTTTCTCCTTAATATTTTTAACAGGGTATAGATAAATGATGGGGACTAAATAGTCAGTTGATAATAGAAACCTTGTTGCAGTTAATTCAGAAATATATGTTATTGCAGATCCTAATAATAAAAAACCGAAAAGCTTATTAATAATACGATATATTCTATCCTTAACTCTAGTACTAAACAGCACCATCAGTACGTAATTAAACATATAGAATAAATATTTTGGTAGCAGATTAATTCCCGTTTGCCTATTCAGAAAATTGATAAACTTTTGCTTTATATATCCATTTGGCAAGCTTATTATTATGCTTTCTGTAAAACCCGATAGAGAAATAGTCAAACTAAGTACTATAAAAAGAATAACTATTATATAATTAAATTTCAGATAGTAAAATATAAAAAAGCCAGCACATACAACAATCATAGAATAGTGCACAGAACATCCTAAAATAATAAGCACAATTCCGGTTTTTTTCTTGCACACAAATAATAGGGATATGCCTAGAAGAATAAAAGATAAAGCTAATCCTTGTCTAATTATATTTATGCTCATTAATATAGTATATGGCATACAGTATAGGGACCAATAGGCTAAGTTAACATATTTAAAAGCAGATTTGAAAATATATTTATAAGCAAATGCTAAATTAAATGAAGTAATAAAACATATGGTAAATAAGTATGCTCTCCAATTATTTTTTGCAAAGGTATATATTATTCTGTTAATTAAAATAAATCCTATTTCACTCCAGTTTTCCTGATTTAAATATATGCTTACATAGTTGTTTGTATCTGCCCCTACTGAAAAATCTCTAAATCCATAAAACAAAGATATTGATAATGTCTGCATAATTAGAATAATAACTCTTTTTTTGTCAGTTACTTTCATGCCAATTAAAGCTAGAAAAAGTAAATATACATAAAAAGCAACTACAGAAGCTAGAGAATATTTCATTTTTATCCCTCATTCATATTCTTCATATGGCTTCAAATTTAGTGTGTTTTAGATTCAGTTCGTTTAGAACTACTCATCATTTTCACCTAGTTTTTATCATCAAATATTAAAGGATTCTTCTAATAATTTCCCAATAATCCAAGGTGCTTTTAGCATTAATTCTATATAAATCAGAATTATTTATCATCTTACTTAAAATGCTCTTCTCTAAGTCAAACATCCTATCTATTGACAAATCTGGATTAAAATAATTCATAACTAACATAGTAGGAGATCTATGATAATTGAATTCGTATTTATTTAAGTTTATGATGCTTTCAAATATACCCTCATTACACTTTAAAACTTCATTATCCCCTTTACCTAAAACTACTACATCTGTGATTTTAGACTTAATTAAAATACGCCCACAGCCTATATAATCTATGATTGATTTTGATTTTATTGAGAAAAGCTGTAGTATAGGTATCTTGCTGCTTAACATATTAGCTAGTGTGTCAAGCTTTGACTCTTTATAATGATTATAGTTTCTAAATGTACTAGTCCAAGGTACAGCATAAACGTTCTCTCCATCTATTAAGGCTATGTCCTCCGCTATAAATTTTGTCTCATCTAACTCACATAATTTTATTGCAGTTAAGGTTTTACCTGTATTAGGAGGCCCAAAAATCACAATGGCTTTATCCTTTACTTTTACTGCAGAACAGTGAATTGTACAGTACCCATTGATTAACAAAAATCCAGATGCCAAGTCGGTTAATATATAGCCTAATGAGTGTAAATTCATGAATCTGTATTTTATATGTTTAAAGTAGTTTTTACTTACTATAACATTCAAATAATCATTGCCTATTACCTTAATTGAATATCTAAGTTTAGAATTAAAAATAAAGTTTCTTTCATAATAAATCTTTCTTTCATTTTTTCTTGCAAAAAAGTAATTATACTTATCATAGTCATCTATATTTAATGTTTTATCAAACACTTCCTTAGATTTTCTTACATCCAATACTATCTTTATTTTACACTTTTCAAATTCCGATTCAGTTGTTTTAGGGGCTGATACACCATAAACCCACTTGAATTTACTTGAGTTAGTCTTAACTCCAAGAATACCTTCTACATACACATAGTAATTCATGTTACACCTTACATGATTTATTGCATTGTTTGTGTCGATTCTCTTAATTAAATCAATTATCACTTTATAACTTTCTTTTCTATCAAAGTATTTCTCTGCAAACAATCGTGAGTTTCTTGAATATTTTTTCATTGTTTCCCTACAGCTTATCATCTTTAAGATAGAATTTCTCAATGAATCAACGTTTCCTGGGTTATAATTGATACCTAACTCTTTATTGAGCATCAAATTTAAAATTTCTCTTTCTTGACATGAATTTAAAATAGGAAGCCCTGCAGATACATAATCACTTAACTTATTTGTTATTGTTTGCTTTGCACTTCCTTTTATGGCATTTAATCCAATATCTGATTTTTTCAAAATATGCACCATTTTCTCGTAATTGACGTAACCATAAAAATACACATTTTGATCGTATACATTTAGTTTTTTTGCTAACTCTACTAATCTAATCTCATCAGGACCTGAGCCTAAGATATTTAGCTTTATATTCTTGTATTCTTTCAATTGTGCAAAAGCTTTGATTGCAGTATCTATATCATAACTATGACTCAATGTCCCTATGTAAGTAATCCAAATATCTTGTTCCTTCTTATGAATTTTATCTTGTTCATAATAATCATCACTAAATTTTTTCAACTCTGTACCAATGTAAACTGGTATAAATTCTTTGCACTTAGTTCCCTTGACATTTGCTCTTTGCGCATAAGTCTCTGACACACCAATCACAGCATCTGCCATTTTATATATTCTATTAGCAAAACTAGTGAAAGGCCACATTAGGAGTTTTACAAAAAATTTTCTAGTATTAATAGCTGATGATATTGACTCTGGCCATGTGTCTTGTATATCGATTATGAAAGGTAAATTGTTTTTTTTAGCATATCTACCTGCAACATATGAAGCACTCATTGTAGGATATGCAGAATAAATTAAATCAGGCTTTTTCAATTTCTTTATAGTTTTCTTTAAATTACTTGCAAATTTTATATGGCTCATTGCCCTTTTAATTGAAACATTTTTTTTGTATCCAGGTTCATGAATTATCTCAACCATATAGGGGCAATTTTTAGATATTTGACTATCTATATGTATTTTTTTCATATGATTAAAATTATTAGTAAACAGAAACACTTCAAATTTTTCCTTATTCAATCTATTAGCTATATATTTAAATCTATTTCTCTCTCCTGCAGTATCTATATCAGCAAATGGTGCAATTACCCATACTTTTTTCATGTGCCAACCTCCTAAAAGATCCTTTGCGTGCGATCAGGATGACATAAATTGACTTTTCCAGTATTCTCATTTGATAGGTGTTTGCATATTGTCTTTCAATGCATCAATAACTATTTCAACATCCTCTTCCCTGAGGTTAGTACTGCACGGTATATTTATAAGGCTTTCTTCAAAAGTAAATGCCTTTTCTATTTTAAAACTTTGATTATCTAAATAAGGCTTCTGCTTATGTGTCAATCTCCATAACGGTCTAGTTTGAATGTTTCTGCTATTCAACTTTCTTAGCAATTCATCTCTATCAATTCCATACTTTTCTTTGTCTACTATAACTGAATAAAACCAGTAGTTTGCTCTTGTATCTGTCCTAAATGGCAATAAAGTAAGCCCTTCAATATTTTTAATTGCTTCTTTATATAAATTATAATTTCTGATTTTAGCCTCAATAAAGCTTTCTAATCTATGGATTTGCTCCACTCCAAAAGCGGCTTGAATATTGATCATGCGGTAGTTGTAGCCTATGTCATCATGGATAGAATATAGAGAATCTGTTTTTGCCTGTAATCCTAAGAACTCTACTCTTTCTAGCAATTTTTCATTACTTGATACAACCATTCCACCGCCACCTGTGGTAATTATTTTATTGGCATTGAATGAATATACTCCAATGTCTCCAATAGTGCCACAGTATTTACCTGCATATTTCCCTTCAAGATAATAAGAACCCAAAGCCTCTGTAGCATCCTCAATAATTTTCAAATTATATTTTCCTTTAATATCCATGAGCTTTTCCATATCAGCTAGATTGCCAAATACGTGAACTACTACTATGGCTTTTATCTGCCTACCAGTTCTTTTATTTATTACTTTTTCATTTGCATAAGTGCACCTATTTTCCAAAAAATCTTCTAGCTTGCTCATGTCCATATTTAAAGTGTCATCGCAATCCATAAATATAGGCTCTGCTTTTAAATACTTAACTGGATTTACTGCTGCTATAAACGTAAGTGTAGGCACTATAACTTCATCTCCTGCCCCTATATCTAAAACTCTTAAAGCAAGATGAAGCCCTGCTGTCCCAGATTGGCAAGAAACTGCCCTATTTACACCAACGTATTTTGCAATCTTTTCTTCAAATTCTTTAATGAATCTTCCGCCCGTTGATACCCATCCTGTTTCTATAGTCTCCTGTATATTTCCCAATATATCTGAAGATAGATTTGGAACTGATAGCGGTATCACTTTAAACTCCTTCATAAGTCACCCCTTTATTTATTCAATATTTTGAACCTATGAACTCTTCCATAGTGGTGTCATCATTTTGATTAATATCCTTTCTTCTAACTACTTTATATACAGTTAGCCATATAATCTTTAAATCTAAAAGAAATCTAACATTGTCTACATACCAAACATCATGTTCAAACTTCTGCTCCCAGCTAATCTTATTTCTGCCATTGACCTGAGCCCAGCCTGAAATACCTGGCAATACTTCATGTCTTCTCATTTGCTCTGGTGAATAATGTTCTAAATACTTAACTAATAGTGGTCTAGGACCTATGAAGCTCATTTCTCCACGTAGAATATTGAAAAGCTGTGGAAGTTCATCTATGCTCGTTCTGCGTAAAAATGAGCCCGTCTTTGTTAATCTCTCCTTATTCGAAAGCTGTCTATCTTCATAGTTAGTTTCAATTTTCATAGTTCTAAACTTGTAAACTTTAATTACTTTTGTATCCTTCCCAAGTCTTTCTTGTATAAATAAAATTGACCCTCTTGATTCAAGCTTTATTGCTATAGCAGAAACTACCATAATTGGCGATACAATTAGCAATAATATCAGTGCAAAAACAGAGTCTAATATCCTTTTTATGGTTAAATAAGGTTTCATACATTAAACCCCTTTGATTAAGCAAAAATAGGTAAATGTTCCTAGAAATTTTAATCCTTAGCTAGTACTATAAGTTTATTAAGCTGTATTAAGAAATATGTTTTATATTATGCCTTTAACCTTCCTAGCAGGAACTCCTACATATACAGAATTTTTATCAACATCTTTTATAACAACTGCTCCAGCCCCAACTATTGAATTTTCTTCAACTAATATATTTTGTATTATGCAGCTTCCAGTTCCAATAGTTGAAGCCTTACTAATGACAACATTTCCAGAAACATTGCATGCTGGCATCAAGGTAGAAAAATCCTGTAAAATAACATCATGACCTAATGTACACCCTATATTAATATTGCAATGATTCCCTATCTTACAATCTGGATTGATAATAACCCCGCCACAAATAATATTGCCTTTACCTATAGATATGTATTTACTGATAATAGTACTTGGATGTATTAGATTGACCCAATTAACCTTAGATAGTTTATTGTATATTTTTTCTCTTATACTACCTTGTCCTATAGCTATGACAGCATTTACTTCCCTATTTTGTGATATATCTTGTAAATAGTCTGTATCTCCAACAACTTCATAATCAAGTACACTTTTACCTAATAAACTTAGATTGTCATCAATTATTCCTACTAAATCATACTCTCTATGAACATTGTTTATTTTATTAACAATTTCAATAACCTGTTTACTAAAGCCTCCGCTACCTATAATGTAAAGAGGTTTCATTTATGTATTCATCTCCTCTAAATATTTATTGTATGGTTTAGAATCGCTTTTGACATTTTTTAAGAAGGTCTTCACCCTATTTGAATAAATACAGTATAGTTATACATAAGTTTATTAAGCTATATTTTAAAATATGTTTATTGCAAAAAAAATAACCCCAGTACTTGGGAGTTATTTTCTCCCTTGTACATGGGGTCTACTTTCTCATAAGCTTGCTAAAGATTTTTTTTATACCCTTTTTCGGCTTATACATCTTTGGTTCTTCAATCTCTATATTATTCCCTGCAGCTATTGCTTCAGGATTGGTTGTAGTGATTTTTAAAGTTTTCTCTCTACCTATTAAATTGTTTAGAATATTTGTTGCCTCACTAATGTTGTAGTATCTGCTACTTGGCTTGTGAGCATCTGTTCCAACAAAATGTATCATGTCATGCCTAAGTAGTATCTCAGCAGTATTTCTAACCATTTCTTCATATACACCTAATATACTAGGAAGATTTAATTGAGCTAAGGCACCTCTAGATATAAGCCTATATAAAATATTTGGATCCTCAATTATCTTTGTATTTCTTTCTGGATGAGCGATAATAGGAGTTATGCCTTTAAGCTTAAGGTTATATATTATTGAATCTATATATATTGGCAAATCATGCATAGGTAATTCTATCAACATATAATTTGAATTATCTAATGTAGTTATTTGACCTTTTTCTAGAAGTTTTAATACATCTGGAGTTGAATACACCTCACACCCAAGATATATTTTTATGTCAACATTTCTACTACAAAGCTCAGAATTTAATCTATCTAAAACCTCTCTATTATAGGTAACATCCTTATATCCTATACCTTCTATATAATGTGGAGTAGCAAATATAAATTGTACACCGCTATTTTTAGCCATAATAGCCATATCTACAGCTTCCTCTAAACTACCTGCACCATCATCAACCCCAGGCAATATATGGCAATGCACATCATACATTTATAAGTTTCCTCCTGTAGCTTTTTTTCTTTTATTTCTTCTTCTTGGGCCAGTCTCCTCTTCTTCACAATATGCCTGATAGTAATTATAATAATGGTATTTGTAATATCCCCCTTCATTAGTAGGTACTTTGTTCATCACAACACCTAAAATATTTGCATTTACATTTTGTAGTAACTCTTTAGCATTTATAGCTGCTTCTTTTATTGCTTGCCCTACAGCACATACTAGTATTAACCCATCACATTTAGTAGACAGTACTGCAGCATCTGTTACCATCCCTACTGGTGGAGCATCTAGAAGAATAACATCATAATCTTCCTTGATCTTTTCCAGAAATTCCTTCATCTTATTTGAACCTAGAAGCTCTGCAGGGTTTGGTGGAATAGGACCTGAAGTTAGTATGTCAAGATTACCTATACCGGTAGATATAATAACTTCTTTGTAGTCTAGATTTTCTGAAAGAACAGTAGTAAGTCCATTATTATTAAATAAACTAAAAACCTTATGTATTCTTGGTTTCCTAAGGTCAGCATCTATCAATAAAACTTTCTTATCTACTTGAGCCATTGTAATAGACAAGTTAGATATTACTGTACTCTTTCCTTCACCAGGTCCAGAACTAGTTACTACTATACTTTTAATATTTTTATCTATATTTGAAAACTGTATGTTTGTCCTAAGTGTCCTATAAGCCTCTGATGTAGGAGATTTAGGATTGTTATGAACGATTAATTCTCTATTTTTCAATATAATCCCTCCTAGTTTCCTGAATTCTTAGGTATCATTCCAATAACAGGAAGATCAAGATACCTTTCAACATCTGATGGAGTTTTTATAGTGTTATCCATGTATTCTAAAACAAACACTAAAAAAACACTTATAATTACTCCTAAAATCCCAGCTATAGCCATATTAAATATTGGTCTAGGCTTTACAGGATTTATAGGCACTTCTGCCTTGTCAATAACCTGGACATTTTCAATTTTCATCATACTAACTACATTCTTATTAAAGACTTTAGCAGTTTCATTTGCAATCCTTGCAGCAAGCTCAGGATCATTGTCATTTACAACTATTTTTATAATTTCAGTGTCTTTTACTAAGGAAACATTTACTTTGTTCCTAAGCTGCTCAGGTGTTAAACTTAGCCCTAGATTGCTAATTACTTCATTAGATACTACTCTACTTTTTGCGATTTCTCCATATGTAGATACAAGTTTTTGATTTAATAGTACGTCATTATACTGAATAGTTTCATTAGTTCCTACTCCTGAAGTAGGCTTACTTAGCATAAGTGTAGTAAAAGTTTCATATTCAGAATCTAAAACAAAATAGCTGACTACACCACTAGCTGCTACGGATAGCACCGTTATAAGTACAATAATCCATAATCTTCGCCATATTACATAAAATAATTCCCGTAGTTCTATTTCTTCCATATAGCTTGCCTCCGTTCTTTAAAATAACATATTCTATATTAATTTTTATTTTCACCTCTTAATAAAATATTCATAAAATAATCTGAGAAATAATGAACTATGTCAAAAACATGCTAAAGTCCTATTCACTTAAGTAATAAAATGTAGTATAATGTCAAAATAGAGGTGAGACTCAAGTGAATTTTTTTGGAGCATTAAAAAAAATCATAAGCAGAAAAAAAACAAAAGGATATTATGAAGCCAGTCAAATACTTACTGTTGAAGAAAAACAAAGTCTAGTTATTGCATCAGCAATATTAATTGTTCCATTTATTTTATCTCTAATACTGATGCTTTCAAACTAACAGTACACTCAACTCCCCTTGTAATTTTATTGTTATTTCTATTATCTAGAATTTTACTTAAATCATAATCAATTAAAGCTACAGCTTTAATTTTTATCTGGATATAAATGTCAAAACCATCCCCCCTTTGATTTTTGTGTCAAAAAAACAATAGACACGATTATGATCTTACTTAATCGAAGATTATTTGGTCTATTAGTCATATAAACATAGTAATGCAGCACTCCTTTTTTTATTTTTTATAGGAGTACTGACCTAGATATAATTATTATACTATTATTATCCTGCTTAGTCCAATAAATCAAACAAAAACTGAGAGTTTATCGTTCACTATAATTCGACATTTTTCTCTTGTTTTTTCTATATTATACATTAAAATATTATTAATATTAGCAAAAAACACCCTTTAGTTTGAGTTGCTAAAAGGTGCAAACTAAACTATTTTGTGCTATGTTTAACTAATTCATTTCTAAAATTTATTACTTTAATTAGGGGTCTCGCCAACATCTCCGACAAATCCCACGCTAAGGGAACAAATGGAGATATTCCTTACTTTTTTCCCACGTTAAGCAGCAGGAGAATATTTTATATAGCTCCTGTTTCTTTATAATCTTTGAGTGCATTATAATATAAATTATGTTGCACTATATAGAGAGAAATGGTATAATTTAATTAATGAATGCAACATAATTGAATCACTTATTGTTTCTTGATAATGCAACATAATTTATAGGAGGGGTGCGAATGTTTGAAAGAATTAATGAACTTAAAGAAAAGCTTGATAGAAATAGACCATTACCAGAAATTATTGTAGATAAACTAAAAAATGCTTTTAACATAGAAATGGTATATAATTCAAATGCAATTGAAGGTAATACATTGACACTTCATGAAACTAAAATGGTTATAGAACAAGGTTTAACAGTTGGTGGTAAGCCTTTCAAGGATTATTTGGAAGCTGTAAACCTTGCAGAAGCAATTGAATTTATCGAAGAACTTGTAAAAGGTCAAGAACCACTAAATGAAAACAACCTAAAGAAAATTCATTATCTGGTACTAAAAGGATTTGAGAAAGAAAATAAGTATGCAGGAGTATTTAGAAGTGTACCTGTTATGATTTCTGGTAGTCAACACGAACCTACTCAACCTTATTTGATACAACCAGAGATGGAAAAACTATTTTATTGGTATGACGAGAACAAATATAGCCTGCACCCTGTAGAATTAGCTTCATTGTTTCACTTTAAATTTGTGTATATTCATCCTTTTATTGACGGCAATGGTAGGACAGCAAGACTTTTAATGAACTTTATTCTAATGCAATATGGGTTTCCTCCTGCTATAGTAAAGGCTGAACATGCAGTAAGGGCAAAATACTACAACACTTTAGAGATTGCTAGCACAACAGGAGATACGAGACCATTTGTGCAGTTTATAGCTGACTGCGTAGAAACTACTTTAGAAAAGTATTTAAAGCATGTCGGTTAAACAAAGTGAGGTAATAAAGATGGTAGAATCCTTTAAAAATTGGCTAGACAACCAGCAATTAAGTAAAAACACCATGAAATCTTATTCAGGACATATAAAATGCTATTTAAAGTGGTTCCAAGAAAGCTTTAATACACCTTTTAATCAGCTCTACCGTGAAAATATACTAGATTATGTGAGTTATATGGTTAATATAAAAAAACTCAAAGCAGAAAGCATTAATGCGCATTTGGCAGCTCTAATTAAATTAAATGAATATTTAGTAAATCAGAGTATTCAAACCGATACTGTTGTATCAAAGAAAGATTATATTAAGATTCAAAAGGAATATATTAGTCCTGCTACTATTATAAAGGCTGATGTAGAAGCTTTTCGTCAAAAAATATTGGAAAACAGGGATAAACGAGATTATGCGATAGTTACCCTACTTGCATATTCAGGCATGCGAATATCTGAAGCTCTGAATATTAAAATTGATGATTTAAACTTAACTGCAAGAGAAATATTGGTGAGATACGGAAAGAGAAAAAAACAAAGATTAGTAATTATCAATGATAAGATTTCTAATGCCATTAAAGAGTACTTAAAGGAACGAGAGCAACAGAAAAATAAAGATAGTGACTATTTATTTATTAGTCGTGAGTCTAATAAAGTAGATCGATCAGTAATCAATCGTATTTTCAATGAATACAGTGAAAAAATTACCCCCCATACCTTAAGACATTTTTTCTGTTCTTACGCTCTGGAAAATGGATGGTCTACTCATGAAGTAGCTGCACAAGTTGGACATTCAAATATTCATACGACTATGCTATATACTCATCCATCTAGGAACGAAATAAAACGAAAGGCGAATCTATTGTAAAGGCAGTGATATCAATGGCTACACCTGAGATCCTTTTAACTGAAGATCAGCGTTTGGAATTTACTCAAATATCCTCTAATATTAATGAATGGGAAATCGCCAAATATTATACCTTTTCTGAACAGGACAAAGAAATTATTAATCGTCACAGAAGAGACTATAACCGTTTAGGCTTTGCTGTCCAATTAGGAGTACTCCGTAATCCTGGTTGGACTTTAAACAATGTCAATCATATTCCTTGACCCAGTTTTAGAATATATAGCAGAACAGCTTAATATTGATCCTAAAGAAATGATCCAATATGCACAAAGAGAAAATACAAGGCTAGAACATTTACAGGAAATCCGCGAAAAATATGGATATAGAAATTTTATAGAACAAGATGAAGAATCGCTTATTAGCATTCTGCTATCAGCAGCCATAGAAAATGATAATGTAATTAATCTAATGAAAACTGCTATAGAGACTCTAAGAAAACAAAAAATCATACTTCCTGGTATTACTACTATAGAAAAATTTGTTCATGATGTTAGAATCAAAGCTGAAAATAGTATTATTGAAATGATTAATTCTACGATTACAGATAGGCGTTTTGATGAAAGTAAAAGATATGCAATATTAGCCATCTATTTATATGAACTTAGTAAAACTTTGGATAGGTTACAATAAACTAGACAACTATTTTAAGGTCATGTAAACTAATTACAATATATAAAAAGGAGAACTGTTTACATGAGAAAAAGAGAAAGAAGAACCTATACCGAAGAATTCAAAGAGCAAATGGTAAAACTAT
>NZ_JAWRHZ010000016.1:0-18847 GCF_040308045.1 Proteiniborus sp. | reverse complement strand
ATGAGCCAGTCACAGCAAACAGACATTATCCTGCATATCAAAACTCTTGATCCGCTGACTGTCCGAGAGCAGGAGGTATTGCAGCTGATTCTTTCCGGCAAATCTAATCGTGAAATTGCCGGGGCATTGTTCATCAGTGAGAATACCGTAAAAACACATGTAAGGAACATTTTTTCAAAATACGATGTCGGAAGCCGCGCGGAGCTCATCAGCATCCTGCTGAAAAACCAAACTGGCGAATGATAAATAAAACCACATAAATATTGAGTTTAACTGGCCTCTCATACTAAAGTATGAGAGGCTTTTTTCCGTAATTTCATCCTTTAGGTCGATGATTTCTTCGTCATCTTTAGCTAAAATTTATGATAGAGGAGGCATGTGCAAATGAAATTAATCCGCAAACGACGCAATTGTTACGCCTTGTTTTTCGCAGTCAGTATTTGTTTGGCGATGTGGTTTGGTGCGAAATTCATGGCAACATCGGCTTTTGCTTTTGGGATCATTAGCGTTGCCTCTCTCATATTTCTGGTGAGACAAAGCCGTTTGCTTTATGATGCAGCCCTCATCTGGGATAATCGCATCCTTGCGGTGCCATCGGCTTTCATCTCCACGGTAAGCGGCAAAGGGAAAAATGACACAGAGGAAACCGTGGTGTCCACCTTCGGTATTTTAATCGGAAGTAAGATCTATCAATGGGGTTGTGACGGGATATATGGCGTACGGTTAAACGCCATTGAGATTGACCGGGAACGGATGTACCTGACCTTTGGCGACACAGCTCAGACCATGCGGGTAGAGTTGCTGCACGGAATGACTCAAAAGCATGCGGTACTGGATGCCGCACAAAAGCTGCTTCGTGAAACCGGCGTGACGGCAGACATCACCGGATGGTAACGCACCAAAAGCGAGTGATTAATGAAAGAAGGAGTGAGTATTATGGGTAAATTCTGCACAAGCTGCGGCACGGCTCTGAATGAGGGCGCGAAATTCTGTGCCAAATGCGGAGTCAATAATTTTCAAAGCAATGAATCTGCACAAATAAGTACGGAGACACCACCGGAGGCCGCAAAATCCGAGCAAGAAATTCCGAAAACAATGAACAGTACAAAGAAGAAGCCGCCGATAAATCGGGATTCGGATGATGCTCCACAGCACAGTCCGATGGGTGCGGAAAAATTCATCATCGCATATATCCGCCAGTCGTTGACTGTGATGAAAAATCCCAAACAGATGCTCCCTACTGTTGTGTTGGGGCTTGTCTGGCTGGTGCTTGCGTTGCTGGGTTCTTTCGGAATCAATCCGCTTCCGGTACGCATTCTCAGCTTCCTTACCTTTGCACAGGGCGGGATGTTCGGCGGCGTCCTCGGCGCAGCGGGTGGGATTCTCGGCAAGGTGGTGGTCGCTGCCTTTCTGAACGCCGCTATTGTGCCGCTGTTTCAGAAAAAAGCGCCGTTTTCGGGGATAGGCGGCGGTATCAAGGGCTTTTTCGGTGGGCTTGCCGTTAAGAGCATAACCGCTGTTGCCCCGTTGCTGGGCGGAGTAGGCGCTTCTTTGCTGCTTTACGCTTTTATGAACAGCACTCAGTCCCTGCAAAACAGCATAGTTGGCATTATCGCCTTTGTAATGCTGCTGCAAAACCTTGGCAGACAGGGCGGGTTTTTATGGGGGCTTGCTTTTTCGGCTGCAAACAGTCTTTCCAAGGGCAGAACGCCGTCCTACATAGGGGTCACGCGGTGCGTCAGCGGCATGACACTGGGGTTTGCTCTTGGCGTGGCGCTGTCGGCTATGGGACTTAGGTGGTGTGCGTGGCTGGGAACGGCGCTGTTGATTGCTGCTTTGGTATTTGTCATTGTCTCGAAAGGCAAAAAGGAGGTGGCTGCGGCATGAAAAAGATAGAAAAGAAACTCTCCGCGATTTTATTCGTGGCTATCTGTTGTGCGCTACTTTTTCCCATAGCAGCCATGGCAGAAGAAATAATCGAAGAACCTATCGCATTGCCAGAAACTATGACAATTACAAAGCATATCTTTAGTGATTCGGATGAGTTAGATTCGGAAATAATCACTGTTCATTCACAGGAAGATGGAAGCTTCTCTTTTGAGATTCCTGCAAAAACTGTATCTAATATGCGTGGTTGGGGTGATGATCATTCCATAACATTATTCCGTGTTGAGGGAAAAGCTATGTATATGATGGATCAAGAAAAAGAAAATAAATTTGGTGTTCCGGCCAGCAGATGGATTAAGGGTGAATTTACGGTGCCAGATGAGATTGTCTATACCGTGATGTCACCTTCAGTCTCAGAAAACTACTCTGACACCAAAGAGTTTCATATTACTCCCAAGGGAGGCACTTTCGAGTCAAACTATAATGATGAAAGTTTGGAACATAATATTGAATTTAGACTGAAAGTTTTGATCGACCGTAAAGAAACACTTTACGATATAGCTGGTGGGAGCACTACATCTGAACATTCATATGAGGATACATGGTCTTTTAATATAGAAACAGTTGGCTTTGTTGACCCCTATCCAACAGAAAATACAGACGCTGGAGGAAGTAAAGCTGAAAATAAGAAAAAGATAAAACTAAAAGGGGAATTTATTGATGAGGGAGATGGAACGTTCTTGAGAATTTCATGGGGAAACGGAAATTCAAGGAATAATGACCATGTTGGCCCGTTGGCCACCATTTCCATCAGCATCCTTGCGATTCTGCTGTCCATCCTGTTTGGGAATACGGGTGGGGTTATCCCGACTGCACCCGTGGGGACAGGCGGTGCGCCCGCTCCCGCACCTGCAGACAGCGGTCTGAGCCGATGGCTGCGCTTTGACGGCGACGGAGATATTGAAGCGACCGACCCTGTAAACGGGCAAAGGCGCACCTTTGTAAAAAACGGCGACGGCACCTATACCGACCCCGTCAGCGGGGTAACCTATACCCCCGAGGAGCTTTCCGAACAGATGGAGCATCGTGCGGACAATGCCAGCACAATCCGACAGGATGAAGCGCAGTTTGAAAAAAATGTCCGCGAGGATCGCCAGTGCAATCAGGAGCGCAGTGACGAGAGCCGTCAGCTTGAGGAGGATCTGCAGCGTGAACGGCAGGAGCGAACCCGCAAGGAGAAGATAGAGCGCATCGCCACCGATCTGGGGATGAGCGGCGCCAGCGAAAAGGAAGTCAGAGATGAGCTTGAACGCCGCATGGAAAGAGACGAGGATTACCGTCAGAAGATGAACGATTACGCGCAGCGCAGAGATACGGCCGTCGATGTTTTGGAGGCGACGGTGGAAATGGCCGATTACACGATGTCTGCTGGTGAGGCACTTGTTCCCGGCGGAAAGGCTGTGTCCGCCACTTATAAAGGAATTAAAAATATCGGCTCGACCATGGCGGAAAAAGGCGCAAGCTGGGGCTCCTTTACAGAGGGCGCAATTAAAGGCGGAACGGAAGCTGCGACTACCATGATGGATGCGGGTATCGGCAAGGCAGCCACCTCTTTCGGTGGCACGGTTGCGGGCGAGGTTGCAGAGGCTGTCAATGACGGCGGAGATCTGACCGACGCATTGATAGAGGGCGCGGTAAAGGGAACCCTCAACGCAGCCGGCGGTGCTGTCGGAGACGCCTACGGCGATATGGTAGGCGGCGACGGTATGATAAATAAGATGGCAGAAACCGCAGGTAAGCTTGGCGAAGTTGGCTTTGAAAAAAATGTCACAGGCAAAGTAGACGATATTGTTTACAAAAAAGATGAATAGGAGGTAATGTGATGAAACGGTTTATTGTTTTATTGTTATCGTTGGCGTTAGTATTTACCCTCGCCGCCTGCGGGGGTGGTGGAGGCAAAGCGCCGTCCGAAAGCTTCGCCCCTGCTGAATCGGACGATACTTCTACCGGTAATGCAGGAAATGATGAAAACAAATATTACGGCATCGGTGAAGCAGCCGAGGTTGAGGGCATTGAGATTACAATAGACCAGCTTGAAATCGTTGATGATATGAGCATTTTCCAGAAATATGCGGAGGGGTTCGTCTATGTCAAAGTTTATGCCACTGTAAAAAATGTCTCTGATGAAATAAAGTTTGCGAAGGATCCTCTGCTCTGCATCGTCCGCGATGGAGAGTACGACGCCGAGTTATCGGACGAGTCGCGCAACAGTGATGTATGGAATTTTAATACCGACGGAATGTATTTTGAGGAAGCGCTCGACCCTGGCGAAACGAATAGCGGCTGGACGGTGTTCCAATTAAAGCCGGACGAAAAAGAAATCGTCATGAAATACAACGTAATGTACGATACCGTTAATTTTAAGCTTACGGTAGACTAAGCGTGCGAAAGGAGATAGCATTATGAAACGAAAAATATTATCCCTTCTGCTTGCAGCCGTCATGTTGCTATCCTTGATACCAGGGCTTTCCGGCTGTGGAAAAGGCAATCAGGCAAAACCCTCCGGTGCACAGAAAGCCGAAACCTTCAAGGTGGAGGACGGACAGACCGCATTAGCTTCGGAGGACGGTGCGGCGATTGACTTTGACTGTCTGCTGGAGGCTGGTGAGGAACTCACCATACAAAAGGTGATGCCCAGTCCCGTTGACAACGACGTGGATATCTACGCCTACGATTTTAAGCTGTCCTCCGGTCAGCCGGAGGGAGCTGTCGAACTGACCATACCTTATGACGATGCGGGGCTTGATGCCGATGAGGAGCTGCTTTCGGTCTGCGGTAAATATCTCAACGAGCAGACCGGTCAGTGGGAGGACGTCTTTTATACAGTGGACGCCGAAGCCAACAAGGTGCATATTCTCACCGACCATCTCTCCACCTATAGCGTGTTTAAGATCAGGAATACAGGAAAGCGCAGCGAATACATTTCCGATGTCAATGCCTACTCAGCTTACATGACAACGAAGAAGGCGGAGGGGCTGCTCAATACCTATGCCGCGCAGGGTGCGTCGTGGCAGGAGGATGTTGTAGCATCGTTTATTAATGCAAACAACTCGCTTCCGATGTTCGCCGAAACAAATATCCCCACGCTCTTAACGCTTGGAGGTGCGTATGACGACCTGATCAGCGAACCGTTTGGAGACGCATTGACAGCCTTAGGCATCGCAACGTCCTGTACGCAGTTCGCATATGACGCATACAGCAACGGACTGACAAGCAAGGAAACGTCAATCAGCGGTATGAAAACCGTATTGAACCTGGGATTGAATCTGGCGTCGTCTCAAAAATACCTCCTAGATTCATTTCAGGTAGCATATGTCGGAGTCGGCGTGATCGACATTGCGCTTACAGATGTGATGAATTTTGCCATCGACACAAAGTACGAAAGCACAAAGAATATGTACAACGCTTACTACGCAAGACCTGAAAATGCTCGCCGGATCAAGGATTGGTACACTTTATTCAAAAAGATATACAAGGACAATCAGTCTGCCCCGCAGACAGCTCTCAATAAAATGCAGGGCGAGATTGACAGCTATGTCAAAGAGTATTGGGTTGTAGCAGAAAGCGACTGGGATTCATGGATAGACGCCTTTGATAAAAACGGCAGTCTGTCCAAGTATCCGTGGCCGTCGGAGAGCGACCGTGAAAAAATATCAAACAATTACAAAGCCGAGATCTATGAATACCTTCAGGCTGTGTTTCGTTCTCTGAGTCGTGATATGTATTTTGATGCTCTCAGTCAGCGGGAAAAGGAGTATAAACAGCTCGCCACGCAGTTCAACACGATATACACCATCACGATGAAGGAACAGGAGATAGAGGGCAAAGAGCCCAAATGGGCAAACTGCTATGTCAAATTGGCACCGCTTTCCGATAAGGTTACCGCAAAAGCATGGACAATCAAGCTGGATGATAAATCAAACGGGCAGCTGAAATTTACTCTGCTTGCCCACGAAACAGCAGGATTCCCGATGAAGCTGGAATTCTATAAAACGCAAAAAGATTGGGAGGAGGGTAAGATTGCGGCGAGCACAAAGCTAAAACCGTTTAAAAGCACCGAAAAAACCTTCACCATAAAAACGCAGGCGGAAAAGGTTGACTATTCAGGAACCTTCACAGGTGTACTTAATGTTGCAGAAACAGGTAAGGATATTGGTGTGACAACTGTAGTCACATTTGAAAAGGATTTTGGCGACGGCTCTTACTATAAAATCGTCTGCTCAAATGATGAAACCGCGAGCACCTATATCAACGGCAGCTATTTTGTGCGATGGTCGACAGGCGAAGCAAATATTGCGGGAGCAAAATTTGTATTCTCCGCTGACGGAACATCGTTCAGCGCCTCCATGCGGGATCACAATGATAAAGAGTGGGGCGCGATGACCTGTCAAAGGTAAAAAAACCCAAAGCACGAGATATGTCGGCCAACATGAGAAAACAGGCATAGTAATCGGATTAAATAAATTGGAGGCATATCTATGAGAGACAACATACCATCTACGGGCAGAGGCAATAAAATCTTGCCCGCAATACTTATCACAGCAAATGTGTTGATGCTTGTGATCGGCATTCTGACCATACCGCCTAATCTGAAAGCAACGGTGGGTAGTGATGTGCCCGAGCCGAGAGCGGAGCAGACCGCGCCAATCGGTACGGTGGAGCCGGACGAGGATACCTCTGCCCCCGCACTAGAGAACCTCTCCACGGAGGAACGCCCTGACTTAGCGGACATTCTTTGGTACACGGAGGATGTAGTTTATGACGGCGTACCGTCTGATGCTAACGCCATCTAGAATATCGGTCTGCTGACCGGCGGTGAGGAAGTAACCATCGAAAAGGTCAAGCCCTCCTCCTCCGACAGCGATGTTGAAATTTACGCTTATAATGTCGAGCTCTCCTCCGGCCAACCGGGAGGCGTGATTGAGCTGACCATACCCTATGACGCCTATACCAACGGCCTCACCAGCAAGCAAACTGCTGTAAGCGCGATGAAGGCGACCTTAAACTCCGCCATCAACTTCGCCACCTCCTCCATCCAGTTCGCCTATCTGGGAGTAGGGGTAATCGAGATAGCCTTGACCGATGTCAGCACCTTTGCCATGCAGACCAGATATGAAAGCACCAAAAATATGTACGACGCCTATTACCAGCGCGACACCGTCAGCCGCACCAGTCAGGACTGGCTGAAAATCTTCAAAAAGATATATAAAGAGAACCAGTCCAATCCGCAGAAGTCCCTGGAGCTGATGAACGCCGAGATTGACCGCTATGTCCAGGAATACTGGGAAGTGGCGGGAACCGTCGACGATACCTGGAACGAAATCGAGGGTAAGAATGCTAAGATGGCTAAAGCCCCCTGGCCTAACTCAAGCGACCGAGCCAACATCTCCAACCTGCACAAAGAGGCGCTGTACGACTATTTGCAGGTAGTATTCAAGACCATCAGCCGGGATATCTATTTTGACGGCTTGAGCCAGCGGGAAAAAGAGCTGAAGGACCTGACCCGGCTGCTCAACACCCCATACGCCCTTATAATCACCGAAGAAACCGAGGATGGTGATAAGCCGCAATGGGCCGGCTGTTACGCCCGGTTAGCTCCACTCGCCGCAGGAGCTGATGAAAAAGCCTGGACCGGCAAGCTCGACGATAAGGGCGGCGGCACTATCAAGTTCACCCTCCTGGCTCATTCCAAGGCGGGCTTCCCCATGGACCTGGAGCTGTATAAGACCCTCGATGACGTTGAAAAGGGCAGAGTGGCTATGACAGCCGATTGGATGATAGGAGAGCGGGAGAAAGCCGTTCCCGCACCATTTCCAAGGGTTATTATTTTACGGTGAACTGCAGGGCTACTTTACCATCTATTTACTCCTATCGGTTGCCTGTTTTTGTTCCTTCTCGTTACCGGTAGCCTAAAAAAGAAGAAGAAAGCAGCAAAAAAGGTAGCTATGGCTCAAAAAAGTAATATAAGGAGGGATTTGGATATGTTTTGTCAAAACTGTGGTGACAAGTTGAAGGTAGGCGCGGCCTTTTGCTCGAACTGCGGCGCGAAAGCGCAACAGGATAACGGCGATACGCAACGCGCAGATCTTGTTGGATTTTCAGAGAGATACAACAGTCCGGATATACTTGAGGCTGCGCGAAAGAACCGAAAAAGTTCCATCGGTTGTATGTGGATATTGGTTTTTGTGCCACTTGTCGGTTTCCCTATCGCTGGACTACTCATGGATGATTTCCCGTTTGGAGAATCGGTTGTCATTGGTGTTGGTATCGCCCTGATGATGTTAATCGTCAATTTGTTCGGCTTGCGCAGAGCCAAACAGCCCATGTGGGAGGGCGTCGTCACCAACAAATTCAGCAAGGAGCGTCACCATCATAATCGGACGAATGATGAATCCGATACCTATAGCACCTATACGGAATATACAACAGTAATTCGCATGGATACGGGGAAAGAAAAGAAGCTCATTGAAAGGGACAGCCAGCGGGATATGTACGACTATTTGGCTGTAGGCGACAGGGTGCGATATCATCCCACATTTGATACATATGAAAAATACGATAAATCCAAAGATAGGATTATCTACTGCAATGTCTGCCGTATGATGAATCCCATTCAAAATGACCGCTGTAAACGGTGCAACAACTTATTATTTAAGTAAACATAAAAATGGAGGTGTTTTTATGGATAATACAAGATATGCAAGTCTTTCCGAGGCGGCAAGAGTCGCCTCCACACGTTGTGATAGCTGGTGTTTTGCTATGTCAGATGAATCGTATAACATCGAAGGGTTACAAGGAACGGCTCAGATACATGATGAGGAAAATCCAACCGATGAGGATAGCTTCTATATGGTATCTCCTGCTGGCGCTATTGGTTTCTCTGAAAATGGAGAAACCATAGAGTGGCTTTTTCTTCCTCTGAATCACACAGAGAATTTACCTTTAAAAATCAACGCAGAAAAACAAGCTAACTTCTGTGCCAAATGTGGTAGCCGTATCGTTTCCGGTGCGCGTTTTTGCGGAACTTGTGGCATAAGATTATACTAAGCAAATTTAATGATGAATAAGGATACAATGAGCTACAAGTTTGCCTAGATAGTGAAGTTAAACTAGTGTTTTTTCAGGCACCTTCCGTAGCTACCCCAAAAAAGCATTGGGAATCACCTACACCTTTGTTTGTAAATACTAGAATATGAGCAAAGGAGATTATGCTAAAGAAGCAGAATAAGAAAAATAACATATGGATAATTATCACCAGTACATACTGGAACAGTTGAAATTATGCTCACAGATCCGGGATACAAATATCTATCTCAGATTGATGGAAGCTTTTCACGATTTACAAGTCAAACGAGCTACTTTCTACCGCTATATGAAAGCTTTTAGGGAGCAAAATGGATAGAATAAGTTTTTACCGAATAAGCAGTATTTCAACCATTTGACAAGGGACAAGGAAATAAGGAGGAAAATCTATGGTTGATGATGTATTTTATGTAGAACCAACTCGTGCAGAGCTGCAGGCTTTTTATCGAGCAATTACTTTTCTTAATGAGACTAGAAGCATTATTCTTATTACCAATCGTGAAGTATCTGAATAGGTAGATTCAGTAGAAGACAGACATCTTTGCTAGACTTTATTAGACAGGGTAACAGCCAATTGTCAGATCATTCGTTTGACTGACAGATAAAATTAATTAACTCACCACTTTTCACTCTGAAAACGGGCTTGGGGTATCGCATAAAAAGTCGCGGTTTCAAACGGTAACAGAAGAAAATTGGGGAAAGTAGAGTTGAAAAGATGGGATTATAGGTTTGTAGATTGGTATATAAATAATATAATATTATGTGTATAATTAGACTATTATGAATCAAGTAGAATTTAGTTAATTTCAAGGGGGAAAACTATGATTTTGTTAAAAAAAACTTCTACTTTTATATTGCATTACGCATTGTCTATTTTCATTGCCAATCTTGCAGTTGGAATCCTGTCTTTAATTTTCTGTGTGAACATAACCTTGGTGACTGACCGTCAATCAGGAGATACATTCTCTTTGTTGATGGCTTTTCTTATTGTAAATTGACTAAAGTTGGAAACGCATATAAGATATTATTAACAATGCAGGAACTTCATCAAATCAGCAATAGTATAAGGAAATTTGTAGTTAGCTTCATTCACAGTCAGGAGGGGTTGTTTTGTCCTTAATGTGTAATTTGTTTGGTCATAAGTGGAAAAAGGGTATTTGTGTGCGTTGTAATAAAAAACAACCTGAGCATGATGCGTATATTCTTTTTTAACCTAAAAGCAGCGAAAGCTAGATTTGCAACTGCCAGTTGACAAGAAACCAAATGTGTTTGGTAGCTATGCAACCGGCAATAATGTTATTATGACACTATCAAAAATAAAGGAGTGTTGTTATGAACATAGGGAACAGAATACAGAGTTTAAGAAAGATGAGAGGTATTTCCCAAGAGGAACTTGCTGATAAGGTAGGTGTCTCTCGCCAGGCCGTATCTAAATGGGAAGGTGGACAAAGTACACCGGATTTAGATAAAGTAATTATTATGAGTGAGTACTTTGATGTTACAACAGATTATCTTCTAAAGGGGATTGAGGAGCCACAACAATTAGAGAACAAAAATTATAATACTAGCCAAATATTGTATATTGCATCAACAACATTTTTAGCAATTGGACTTTTAGCGGCTTTTAGCAGTTGGTATACAGAACAATCAGCGGAAAGCATATGGGGTTCAATGATAATTCAAGTAGTTGGTGTCACGGCTTACTTTATAGGCAAACTCATCTCTCGATCCAAGGCACCTTTTATTATTAATTGGCTTAATCTCATCATAGGATTGTTTATGCCGATTTCCTTGATAGTTACATTTATTATTAGCAAAGTTATTGCTCCGTATCCAACTGACATTTTTAGCAGTTTTGCTTTTGCAGTTGTATATATTATTATAATAATTTTAGCATTTTTCGCTTTAAAGAAGTATAGAAAATAATATAATAAAGTAGAAGGTGAAATACATGAAAAAAAGAGCAAAGGTAATGCTGACAGTTGTTGCAGCAGTATTGATAGTTTTATTCACAGCAGTATCCAGCTTTGTAGGTTTACAGGTATTTGCAGGTTCAACTCAGCTTGTGACTAACGAGGAAACAAAGGGGGTTTCTGAAACTTTCTTGACAAAATACGGTATGAATTATGAAAGATTTTGCAACACATATAAGGTGGAAGAGTTAGAAATCACTTCTTCTTTTGATAAACACATTATACCTGCGGATTATATCTATACCATAGAATCACAAAATAGCAAAGATTATCAAACCGTTATATTGGTTCATGGCTTAGGGGATAATCGGTATTCTAATTATCCACTAGCTGAGTTTTTCCTAAAAAAAGGGTACAACGTTATTACTTATGATCAGCGGAGTACAAACGAAAATACCGCCAGGTATACAACCTTCGGATATAGAGAGAAATATGATCTTATTGATTGGGTGAATTATATTGAAGAGCAAGCTCTAGGAAAGAAAATTGGAATATGGGGCGCTTCTTACGGAGGAGCAACCGCAGGGCTGGCATTAGGGTATGAAAGTATGGATGAGAAGGTTGATTTTCTAATTTTGGACTGTCCAGTAAGTAGCATGAAATGGATGGTAGAAGAAGAAATGAGAAACATGAATGTTGGTATACCGGTGTCCTATATGACATGGTGTGGAAATGTTATAAACAAACTAAAATTAGGTTTTACCTATGAGGACGCTGATGTAGCCAATGCAATGAATGATGTAAAAACCCCTGTGCTGATTATCAATAGTAAGGCTGATTCAATGACACCATATTTTATGGGAAAGGATATATATGATGCTATCACAGGAAATGATAAAGGAATTTGGACTGTAGATGATAGCGAACACTGTGAGATGTGGCTAGATCATAATCAGGAATACTGTGATAAGGTTGAAAGCTTTCTGTCAAAGTATGAATAATGCAGGGGAGCTTAATAGGATAATTATAAATATAACAAGGAAGAACCGTCCCCTTGATATTTACCCTTGATATTTTGAGCGGCGTTTTAAGTAAATATGTAGGTGTGTTTTATGTTCCCTTAGACTATTAAGTTTGGGGGAATTTTTGTTTAAAAGGAATGCTTTTTATCTCTTTTTAAAATTATAAGTGTTCTTCAATAACAATAAACATATAATAAAAAAGAATAAAAAAATATTGTTAAACAATAAATTTTATGCTAATATAGAATCAATTATAAATATGTGAGGTGTTTTTAATGAAACGAGAAACACTCTTTTTAAAGACTGTTGTTATTCTTATTGGAATTCCGATTCTTGTTTTGTGTATATTTTGGTTGCCTTCATTTGCAGGTTATTTCCATTATCTCGTTTTAATCGGTGTTTATGCAACGGCAATATCATTTTTCTTTGCCCTATATCAGGCTTTAAAGCTTTTAAGCTATATTGACAAAAACATAGCTTTCTCAGAATTATCTGTAAAAGCATTAAAGTATATAAAATACTGTGCAATCACAATCAGTATTATATATGTAGGACTCATACCATTTCTATATCCCATAGCGGAAGTAGATGATGCTCCAGGTTTAGTAGGGTTTCCCATTATCTTTATTTTTGCCTCAAGTGTAATTGCAACCTTTTCAGCTGTTCTTCAAAAGCTTTTAAAAGATGCCATAGAAATAAAAAATGACAATGACTTAACGATATGAGGTGAATAAAATGGCAATTATAATCAATATTGATGTGATGCTGGCTAAAAGGAAAATGAGCGTCACAGAACTTTCTGAGAGGGTTGGAATAACGATGGCTAATATTTCTATATTAAAAAATGGAAAGGCAAAAGCGATTCGATTCTCAACTTTAGAGGCGATTTGTAAAGCTTTAGAATGTCAGCCTGGAGATATTTTAGAATACAAAAGTGATGAAAATAGAAAAGTAATATCTGATTAGGAGGCAAAATTCTAATGTACGATATCGTGATTGTTGGTGCTGGACCATCTGGAGCGAGTTTAGCTAGATTGCTTGGTAAAAAATATAAAATATTAATTATCGATAAAAGGCAACTGCTTGATATGAATTCTAAAAGCAATTTTGAAAAATGTTGTGGAGGATTACTTGCTCCGGATGCACAGCAAATGTTAGGGAGGTTTGGTTTGGGTATTCCTCGAAATATATTAAATGGGCCTCAACTATTTACGGTGAGAACTATGGATATTCAGAACAATATTGAACAGTATTATCAACGTCACTACATAAATGTTGATCGGGAGAAATTTGATAAATGGTTAGTTTCACTTATTCCGCCTGAAGTTATAGTAATTTGTGAGGCAATCTTTAAGGGCTTTGAAACAGTTAATGATAATATTAAGGTGCAATATACTCAACAAGGAAAAGAACGTACTATTTATACAAAAATTTTAGTAGGCGCGGATGGGGCCTTTTCAACTGTAAGAAGAAAGATTTCATTGGATTTACCAAAATCCAAGACTTATATATCAATTCAAGAATATTATAAGATGGATAACAATTTACCATATTTTTCTGCGATTTTTGATGATGATATTACTGATTTTTATTCATGGACAATTCCAAAGGATGATCTACTTGTTTTGGGTACAGCAGTTATGCCAAAGAATAAACCATATGAAAGATTCATGGCATTAAAGAAAAAGCTTATTTTGAGGGGATTTGAGTTTGGGCCATGTGTAAAGAGAAACGGTGCTTATTTATCGAGGCCTGAAAAACTGAATCAGATTTATCTTGGCAAAACAAATATTGCATTAATTGGAGAAGCTGCTGGCTGGATTAGTCCTAGTTCAGCTGAAGGTTTGAGTTATTCATTTCGAAGCGCATATGCTCTAGCAAATGCAATACAACAACGTCCTGATAATATTATTGCTGAATATTACCGAAATACCAATAGACTACGTCTTAACATGAAGTGGAAACATTTCAAATCACCATTTATGTATAACACCTTTTTAAGGAAGATAGCAATAAAATCAGGTTTAATGAGTATGGATATGATTAATATAATTGAATAAGCAAATTAAGATAGAAGTAAGAATTCTGAGAACTATTCAGCTAAAAAATAGCTGAAGGTTCTACCATCTAATTCTTCAAAAAAAAAAGCCTAGGATTACTCCTGTTAATTTTATTTATGTATCATTATACATTACTTTTGGTAATTCGTTTTTGGAAGAAATCTTTTTTAGGGGATTTATATTTAATTTTATTAAAACTAAACCAAAGAATTTTTTAACTCTTGGATAGTGCATATTTTAGCTGATATGGCTATTATGTTAATTGGAATGAAGATGTTTAGGATAATTCCATAAGTGATGTTCTAAAGATTTAGAATATTTACGATACCTTATGTGTAGATAAAAAAGAAGTAATTTAAAAATCACCACCTAAAGAATATTATATCTAGGTGGTGATTTGTTATAAAAAATGGTAAGAAGTATAGAAAATAATGGTGCTTAGTGTTGACAACACTAAGCATGTTTTTTAGTATTAGTAAGTGTAGTTTTTTCGTCAACTTCTGCATTTCATAAGCTTTATAATATCTTATGAATTATATTTAGAGATGATTCTTTTATTGACAGTGAAGGGAAAGAAATCTACAATAATACTACTAGATTAATAATTTGGCTTTGAGGAGGTAAGATATGTTTTTTTCATGGTATATATCTGCAGTAATAACAATACTATGCTGGGGAATAGCTGACCTTTTCTATAAGAAAGGAACTGACCCTAAAGATAAACACAGTCATTTGAGAATAGTTATTATGGTTGCCTTGGTCATGGGAATACAGGCCATGTTTGAACTGAGAAAGATGGATTGGCAATTTGATTTTATCAATATAATAAAGTACTTGCCAGTTTCATCCATGTATATCTTGTCCATGGTTTTAGGGTATGTAGGTCTTCGATATCTTGAGGTCTCTATCAATTCACCTTTAAGCAATACTTCAGGTGCCATAGCTGGAATACTTGCCTTTATAGTTCTAGGTAAGACTATGAGCATATGGCAGCTAGTTGCAGTATCAATGATTACATTTGGTCTTATTGCTATTGCTATCATTCAAAGAAATTTAGCTGAAGAAGAGAAAAAACAGAACAAGGTTTCCATAGACAGGAAATATAAGCTAGGGGCTTTAGCGCTTATATTTCCCATACTTTATGCAGCAGTAGATGCACTAGGAACTTTTCTTGATGATGTCTATCTCAGTAATCTTATGAGTCCAGAAGAAGCATTGATTTCCTACGAGCTTACCTTTTTTATCTGTGGAATTGTGGCGCTAATCTATATAGTAGTAGTCAAGAAGGAGAAATTTAAGATTCTTCAGGAAAAAGACAAGGCTTTGGCTGCAATATTCGAGACTGCTGGGCAGTTTTTCTATGTCTATGCACTTGATACCAATTCTGTTGTTGTTGCACCGATGATTGCCTCTTACAGTATAGTTTCTGTTATCCTTGGAAGGATGTTTCTAAAGGAGAACCTAACATACAAGCAATATATAGTTATCGCTATTGTTATGATAGGTATTTTTATACTTGGACTATTTGAATAGAATGTTGAAGAAGATTAATTAATAGAAAGAGAAGCTAGCTTGAAATGCTGGCTTCTCTTTTAATACATTAGATTGATGCTTACACCAACCAAAAGTTACTCTGTAGCCAACAGCTATGGTATAATATAATGCATAAAAATACTTCTAAACTAGATAAAGAAAACGTAGTAACCTAATAACTAGAGCCATTTCTAATATTGACCTATATGGTAGGATAGTTGTCACTTTGTACAGGGAAAAAGAAAAGATTTTCAAACAAGGAGGCCTTTTATGAACATCGGATATGCATGTTTAGTAGTTGGTGTGCCAGATACAAATTTTAAAAATTGCATTCTTAAAAATGTAAGTGAAGCGAGACTCAAGGATTTAATCACTCATAATTTGAAATCGCTTGAAAATATCATTGACTATAACATTAGTAATAACATAAAGCTTTTTAGGATTAGCTCTGATTTAATTCCTTTTGGCTCAAGTCCTATAAATGTTATTCCATGGCAAGAATTATTTTTCTCTCAACTGCAAAGGATTGGCGAAAAGATAAAGCGTAGTGACATGAGGGTTTCTATGCATCCAGGACAGTATACAGTACTAAATTCTCCAAATTCAGAGGTGGTAGAGAGGGCAATAGATGATTTAATTTATCATACAAGAGTATTAGACAGCTTGGAAGTAGGCACTGAGCATAAAATTGTGTTACATATTGGTGGAATTTATAATGACAAACAGCTAGCTATTAAGCGATTTGTCTCACATTTTAAGGAACTAGATGATACAGTAAAACAACGTATTGTGTTGGAGAATGATGATAGATTATATAATATAGCAGATGTATTAGAAATAGGGACGCTACTGAACACACCTGTTGTTTTTGACAATTTACATAATGAAATTAATCCTTGCAACAAACAAATGAGTGATACTTATTGGATAAATGAATGTAAAAAGACATGGCGACAAAAGGATGGAGAGCAAAAAGTTCACTATTCTCAGCAAGAGCCTTTGAAGAAACCTGGTTCTCATTCCAATACAATACGAATCAATGAATTTATTGACTTTTACGAAACCATAGAAAGAAAAGATATTGATATAATGCTTGAAGTTAAAGATAAAAACCTGTCTGCTATTAAATGTATTAATTGTACATCTAATAGAGGCATAAAAGCACTTGAATTAGAGTGGAGCAAGTATAAATATACTGTTTTAGAAAAATCACCTTCAGACTATTTAGAAATAAGAAGTTTACTTAAAGATAAAAGCAGTTATCCCGTAACTTATTTTTATAATATTATAGAAAATGCTTTACAGAAACCAGAAAAGATTGGCAATTCTATCAATGCTCTACAACACGTTTGGGGATATTTTAAAGATATTGCATCGGAAAAAGAAAAGGAGAGTTTCATAAAAAAGGTTAAAAATTATCAGCAAGGGAAGGCTACAGTTACTTCGATTAAAAATAGCCTTAGAAAAATGGCTGTAAAATATGAACAGACTTATTTACTCGACTCATATTATTTTGATATTTAAAAGTAAAAATCCCGGTGCCACCGGGATTATCTTAATTATATTCACTTTTTAAAGCCTGATTAAAATTCATTAGGAAAAGTATAAATCCAATTCCTAAAATGAAGTGGAAGGTACCTGCTATATGATTGAGTCCATTCATGGTAGCTCCATTAATATCAAGTATGCCTCTAAATGTAAGAGTTCCTAGAAGTCCTAGCAAACCTATATTGTATATAGGATAAAATATCTTAAAATATTTTCTCTTAGAAATTGAAAAATTCTTTTCAAGCACTACTAAAATAAGAAAAAATAGAAACCCTAGTGCAAGTGCATGAGTATGAAGCTTTCCTAAAGCTGTTACTCCTTCAAAACCAGCCATTTTCGTGTACTCACGATAAAAAACTCCTAATAAAAGGCCAAAAATTCCATAAAAACTTACTGTACTAAATAACCTTCTCATTATATTTCCTCCTTAAAGTACATATTAATTAGTTCATTGTGAAACTCCATATTCTGTATATTCATTATGTTTTCATATATTAAAACAACTAAGCTTTACTCCTATATATATACACATTATTAAGCTACTTATAACATGAATTTTAAAATTAAAAAAGAGAGTACTGAGAAAGAATATAAGAAAACACGAATGGGGACACGTAAGGAATGTTATTTAGTTGTGGTTATCTTGTGTTGTGTTTTGTTATGTTTGGGAATTGAATACTTCTTAGTTTTATGCTATACTGAATTGTTTAAAATACTTCATAAGGAATGAGGTAATACCAAATGATGCCGTATGTCAGTATGTATGTTCTTGCAATTATTGCACTTTGCTTTACAATTTATTTGGCCAATCGTAATTTTGTTTTTAGTAATTATAATAACAAAGTCTACATTTATGCGGCAGTCACTACACTTGTTTTACTATTGGCAGAAATAGCTACTATTTTTATGGAACGTTCAAGCAACACTGCTCTTGTGATACCTCATCGGATAGCAAACATCATTGGTTTTTCTTTGTGCCCGTTAGTGCCCTTTATCCTTTTGCTTTTTGCAAAGAACAATATAAAATTTAGCTTTTATACTAGAGTATTGGGCATACCGTTATATGTTAATGCTTTTATTTGCATTGTAAGTTATAAATCAGGTTGGATTTTTCTTGTGGATGCTCAAAATCAATACTCACGAGGAGATTTGTTTTTACTGCCAGCAATTATTGGTATAATTTATTATGTGTTTATGTTAATAACAATAATAAAGCATTGTGATAAATATGAAAAAAATGACAAAAAAGTCTTTGCTTCTATCTTTCTTGTGCCTTTATTTGGGATTATCACCCAAATTTTATTTAGAGATATATTGTTAATTTGGGGAAGCACAGCTGTATCTTTGTTGCTATATTATATTTTTTTGTGCGAGATACAGTTTTCATATGATATACAAACTGGAGTTAAAAATCGTACAGCATTTCAAAAAGAAATGGATTCATATGATAAAGGAAACAAAAATGCAACAATTTTTGTCATTGATATAAACAACTTAAAGAAAATTAATGATGTATACGGACATAAAGCTGGGGATCAAATGATTTTAGATGCTGCAAAAGTAATTAATGAAAACTTTATTAGTATTGGTAAGACATATCGCATTGGCGGAGATGAATTTTGTATTATTTGTAAAGAGATTTCTAAGGAATTAGCAGAAAAATTTCTATCTAGTTTAGATGACTTATTAATTAAGGTAAATGAAAACAACCAAAATAAAATTGTACTTGCATACGGATATT
>NZ_JAWRHZ010000015.1:0-14230 GCF_040308045.1 Proteiniborus sp. | reverse complement strand
ATTATTAAAAATGAAAAATATGTAGGGGATATCCTAATGGGAAAGACCTTTACTCTAGATCCAATAAGTAAAAGAAGATTGGATAATTTTGGTGAAGAAGAAAAGTATTATATTAAAAATAACCATGAACCTATTATATCAAGGGAACAATTTAATAAAGCAAAAGAAATATTAGAAAAAAGAAGTAGAAATCATAATCAAGGAAGAATGAAAAAACATAGCTTAAAATATGCCTTTTCCAGTATGATGAAATGTGCCTACTGTGGAGGAAATATTACCAGAAGAAGATGGCATAGTGGATCAGATAAACAAAAGGATGTCTGGTTCTGTACAACTGCAATCAGGAAGGGAAAGAAATCCTGTCCTGAATGTAAGGCAGTAGAAGAAAAGATAATAGAAAATGCCTTTGTAAAAGCCTTTAATATCCTATGTAGAGATAACAAAACCATAGTAGAGGAATTTCTAGAAAATATAGAGAAGGAATTACAGTCCAGGGATAATAAAAAACTATTAAAGCAAATAGATGGGGATATAAGAAATGTAGACAATAAAATAAGTAAACTCCTAGATCTACATCTAGAAGATAAAATAGATAAAGAAAACTATGAGGAAAAATATACTGAACTAAAGAAAGAACTCCTAGAACTAAAAACAGAAAAGAAAGAATTAGATATAGTAGAAGGTGAAGAAAAAACTATTAAGGAGAGAATAGCATCCTTCAGGAAACTATTCGAAAGCAAAGAACCACTAGAAGAATTTGATAGGGAAGTATTTAAAACTGTAGTGGAAGAAGTTATTATAGGTGGGTATAAAGAAGATGGAAGTATAGATCCTTATATGTTGATATTCATATTTAAGACAGGCTTAACTAGCAAAATGGATGGACATAAACAAATTTCCAAAAGTGAGCAAAATGCAGGTTTACAAAAATGCACCTATCAAGAGGACGAGCCACGTTGAGAGTATAATTCTGATGACGTATTGTGGTTGAAAGGAGAAAAAGCAGGGTTCGACCACAATATATAGTGGTTTCGGGATAGAATTTGGGTCAAAAATCGGCTAAAAAACACCGATTTTTGACCCTTTTAAATAGGACATTTGACAGATGACATTGGATAATTGGAGATATAGGAAGAGTAAATGGTTAAATTTGGTTGATATTATGGTAGGTGAATTATATACTATAGATGAACATAGGTAAAATATTGTGCATGTAAAAAGAAAAAGCAAACAACAAGTTGTGTAGGAGGAGAAGCATGGAAGAATTAGTTTTATCAAAAATTAAAAAACATATGATTAATGATTGTGTGGATTTATATATTGAAACATTCACTAAAGAACCATGGAATGATATTTACGAATCAAGAAAACAAGTAGTGGAGTTTTTTAATAATCATTTTAACAATAACTACTTTGTAGGTTATGCAGCTTTGTTAGATGATAAGGTAGTAGCCTTGAGTATTGGTATGAAAAAACCATGGATAGAAGGCTTTGAATATTATATAGATGAATTTTGCGTTAGTTATGAAATGCAGGGTAGAGCTATTGGCAGCTGGTTTATAAAGGCAATAGAAGAAGATATTAAAGAGCAAGGAATGAATGCAATGATATTAAATACAGAAAAAAATTATCCATCACAGAAGTTCTATGAAAAAAACGGATTTAAAACACTTAGTGATTTGATAATTCTTGTTAAATAGTGCGGAGATAAAATTAAGTATATATACAGTTATATAGGAAAAAATGTTTTCTAACATTTATATTTGGCGTCGCAGTGGTAAGATGTTGTACGCTAACTATGTCTATCCAAATTACATTTATATGATGATTTCAATTATAGTTATCATAAAAATTTGTGATTCAATGGTGATGGGCAAAATAGGCAATATAGATTAAATAATATTTATCAAGATATTTTGAGATATCTAGATACAAGAAATAGAATTGAAAACCAAGGGGCTAAGTTTTTAGGTTAATTTAAATTATAGACATAGCCTCTTTTTTATATCTCGAAATAAAAAGGGAGGGGTAAATTTTCTTGATTGGATATTTATTCCTTTTTAAATTGACTAAAGTTGGCTATGTATATATAATAACAATATCAGTGCTGTTGATATTGTTATTGATAATGAGCGGATAACATAAGTGATGTTAACGAGCTATTAGAAGAAGCTATCATAGAAACGGAATCTCTTAACTGGGTTTGCAAAATGAATGGCAATCTAAAGGTGATTGAAAAGACTTAATTAAATAAACAACTTTACAAGGAAATGTAATGTTTTAATTTTGCTAAAAAGAAGGTGAAAACGTGAAACAAAAAATTTTAATCATAGATGATGACATAGAACTTTGTGCTCTTGTTGAAAGGTACCTTGAAACAGAAGGCTATGTCGTTACCACCAAACATAATGGAGCAGACGGTCTTACAGAAGGATTAACCACTTCATATCAGCTTGTTGTGCTTGATGTCATGCTTCCGCAGAAAAATGGCTTTGATATACTTTCTGATCTGCGTAAAACAAGCAGCGTGCCGGTTCTTATGCTTACTGCAAAAGACAGTGAAATCGATAAGGTTTTAGGACTTAGGCTCGGTGCTGATGATTATCTTACAAAACCATTTAGTATGAATGAGTTTGTTGCAAGGGTGCAGTCTATCATTCGTCGCTATACTACTTTAGGTGGTGAGAGTGTAGAGGAATCTGCATCTATGCTGACATTTGATAATCTTTCAATCGCACCTGCTACAAGGGAGGTTATAGCCTCTGGAGCAACTGTGGATCTTACAGCAAAGGAGTTTGATTTGCTTTATTTCCTTGCTAAGAACAGTGGTAGGGTTTTTACCAAAAAACAGATATATCGTGCAGTATGGAAGGATGAATATGCATTTGATGATAACAATATTATGGTACATATTCGTAGACTCCGCAAAAAAATAGAGCCGAATCCTGAACAGCCTCAGTTTATTCAGACTGTATGGGGTGTTGGTTACAAATTTGATGGAGGGAGTATAATATGAGTATATTTATTATAGTTACCCTCAGCCTGATTTGTATTCTGTGTATATTTCTCTTTGTTATGCAGAGAAAACAGCTAAGGCAAATGTTAGACGTTCTTGTGGCGGCTAAAAATGGAGAAAATAAAAAAATATTTATCAAAGATAACGGAGTTGTTTCGAAAATAAGTTTTGAAATTAATGAGTTAATTTATAGCCATAACCAAGAATTATCACGTCAGAAAAGGTTAGAGCAAGCAAACAAAGAATTACTCACAAGCCTTTCCCATGATGTGAGAACGCCCCTTACATCTTTGCTTGGTTACTTGGACGCACTTGAAAGTGATATTGTTGATGATGGGGAAAAAGAGGAATACATCAAAATTGCTAGAAAAAAAGCCTATGACTTAAAGAGGCTTATTGATACACTGTTTGACTGGTTCAAGATAGACTCCAAAGAATTGAAGCTGATCAGGCAAGATACTGATATTTGTGAGTTAACTAAAGAAATAGTTATTGATTGGTTGCCTACATTAGAGCAGAAGGAAATAACTCCCGAAATAGAAATTCCAGATGAGGAATGGATCCTAGAACTTGACACTTCTGCATATAAGCGTATGGTATGCAACCTTATTCAAAATGCGGTAGAGCACAGTAGTTGCAGTCATTTGAAGGTTGCCGCCAAACAGAATAACGGTATTATTAGCATAATAGTAAAAGATAACGGGATTGGTATAGGTAAAGATAAACTACCACAAGTTTTTGAACGGTTATATAAAGGGGATACATCAAGAAGTAGACAGAGCAGTGGCCTTGGACTTTCTATTGTCAAAGAGCTTGCAAAGATGCATGGGGGTAGGGTAACTGCACAAAGTAATATAGGTGAATATACAGAATTTACTATTGAACTACCAATGTTTAAGAGATGAGGTCATTTGTCATCTCTTTTTATAGTGGGCGGGAAAATATAAATTTTTCGCAGTTTTAGACTTTCTGTTACACATTTAAAAAAGGCTTCCTTAACCTCCCAACCAATGGGAGACTTTTTTATTAAAGTAAGAAAAAAGTAAGATTTGCGCAAGGGTGATGTCAGCATTACCTGATACAATAAGTATTGTAAGGAGGTCATGCAGATGAGTGAATATGCAATTAAAACAACCAAGCTGACAAAGCGGTTTGGTGAACAAATAGGTGTGGACCGTGTGAATATGCATGTTCCACAAGGGAAAATCTATGGATTGCTTGGTAGAAATGGGGCAGGCAAAACCACTACTATGCGCATGCTGTTAAACCTTGCTGCACCTACAAGTGGAGAAATTTCATTATTTGGAGAGGATTACCGAAAAAATTTAAAGGGAACTTATCGTCGCATTGGTTCTATGATTGAAACACCTGGTTTTTATGAAAACCTAACAGGCAGAGAGAATTTACAAATCTTTGCTCGTTTGAGAGGACAGCACAAAAAGGACAGCATACAAAATGCACTTGAAATTGTAGGTCTTGATAAGGAAAAGAAAAAAACCTTTGGCAACTATTCCCTTGGTATGAAACAGCGCCTTGGCATAGCAGCAGCGATTATGCACGAACCAGAGATGCTCATCTTAGATGAGCCAATTAATGGACTCGACCCTGTAGGTATACAAGAGGTACGAAAATATCTTGAAAAGCTCTGTATTGAAAAAGGAGTAACAATACTCATTTCAAGCCATATTTTAAGCGAGATTGAACAGCTCGCAGATATTATCGGAGTTATGCATGAAGGTAGGCTTATTGAGGAAGTAGCTATGCAGGAGCTTCACCAGCGCAACAGGCAATATGTTGAGTTTGTGGTCTCAGATGAAAACAAAGCTTGTCTTTTGCTTGAGCAAAAGTTTGGACTTACTGATTATAGTGTACATGAAAAGGGTAGTATTCGCCTCTACACTAATTTGGAAATGAGATCAATGCTAAATCAGTGTTTTGTAGAAAGTGATATTTCAGTATCAAAAGTCAATATTAGTGAAGAAAAACTGGAGGATTATTTCTCAAACTTGATTGGAGGTGGGAAACTTGGTTAATCTAGTATATTGTGAATTTTTAAAGCTAAAACGCTCAAAAATGTTTTTTATTAGTGTTTTAGGTGCAATGGTATCGCCTGTCATGGTTTTTGCTGGGCTGATAAAAGCTAAAATTACTGAGCCAAATAAAGTTATTACTTATTGGGATATGCTAGAACAGACAAATTTATATGTACTTCTTTTATTTGGTGTTATTGTATATGGAGTGATAGCTGCATACCTTTTCAGCCGTGAATATACTGAAAATACGTTGAAGTCGATGCTTACCGTTCCTGTTTCAAAGGGAGCTTTTTTAACTGCAAAATTCTTTATGCTTTTTATATGGATGATGATCTTAACAGCAGTAGCATGGATATCCACTTTGCTTTTAAGTATTATCGGCAATGCTGCCCAGTTTAGTGCTACTGTTATTACACAGTCACTTAAAGAGTATTTTCTAGGTGCTTTTTTACTGTATTTTACAATGTCACCTTTCGTCTTTATAACACTTTGGCTTAAAAACTTATTTACACCGATTATTGCAGCAGCCACAGTAGTTCTTGGCAATGTTGCACTGGCTAATGAAGACTTAGGGGTATTGTTTCCGTGGACATCTCCTCATTTGATTGCAAGCGGGGATATTGAAAAATATAACTATTCAATTGAAACAGCTCTTGTTATCATATTGACTGTTTTCTTCTTTGGAGTTTTTTCAAGCTTTGCTTATTTTAAAAAACAGGATGTTAAATAAGGAGGCTTATTTATGGATATTTTAGAATTAATAAAAGTGATTATTATTGGAATTGTTGAAGGTATTACCGAGTGGCTGCCTATCAGTAGTACAGGGCATATGTTACTTCTTGATGAGTTTTTGCAGCTTAATATGAGTGAAGAGTTTAAGGAAATGTTTTTCGTAGTGATACAGCTTGGTGCAATTCTGGCTGTTGTAATTATATTTTGGGATAAGATGTTTCCCTTTGGCTTTAGAGAAAAGCCAATAATCAAAAAAGATATTTTTTTCATATGGTTTAAGGTGTTGGTAGCGTGTATTCCGTCGGGAATTATAGGCCTCTTGTTTGATGACTTCCTAGAAGCATACTTAGGTACTCCTATTGTAATTGCCGCAATGCTTATACTTTATGGAGTGTTGTTTATAGTTATTGAGGCTTGGAATAAAAGGCGTAAACCAAAAACGAATACGTTAGCGGAAATTAGCTATCAAACGGCTTTTATGATTGGAGTGTTTCAAGTGCTGTCTCTTATCCCTGGAACATCGCGTTCAGGTGCAACCATTATTGGTGCGCTTATTATCGGTGTATCCAGAGTAGCGGCGGCAGAGTTCAGCTTTTTTCTTGCTGTGCCGACAATGTTTGGTGCAAGTGCATTTAAACTGTTAAAGTTTGGCTTTGATTTTACAAGTTCAGAGCTTCTTACTCTTGGATTTGGTATGGTGATAGCCTTTATAGTATCGGTATTTGCTATAAAATTTTTAATGGGATATATTAAAAAGCACGATTTCAGAGTGTTTGGTTGGTATAGGATTATACTTGGAATTATTGTACTGCTGTATTTTGTATTGGTGCGATAATATAGATTATGAACATTAGCTTTAGATAGACTATAACAAAATCGTGATATATTCTTTATATACTGTGTCAAAAACATTTTATAATATGTCTCAATATAAAAAGTTCTTTAGCAATTAAGTAAAATTCTTCAGAAAGTAGGAGAATTCGTAGAAAAAACTCTATGATAACTCCTACTTTTTTATTGACATGAAATGATTACTTAAGTATAATTAGTTATACATAACGAACATATATAACTTGACATACTATTTAAATACTAAAGGAAAGGAGATATATTATATGAAAAATGAAGATAAGGAAAAACGTGAAAATGGCATACAAGATAAGTATATGGGTTCTGTAAAGGTAGGAGCTAAGGGACAAATAGTAATTCCAAAAGAAGCACGGGAGATGTTTAATATAGAACCAGGTGATACACTTCTTTTACTGGCAGATGTAGAAAGAGGAATAGCTATTCAGAGACTTGATTACTTTGATAAGATGGCTGATGAAATATTTAGCGGTAAATATAAGCCTGATAGAAATGAAAATAATGAAAATAATGAACATTTGACTGAATTTGCAAAAGAAATAAAAAATGTTAGTAAAATGGAGGATGAAGGTAAATGATTGCGATAAGAACCATAGACCTTGAAAAAAAGTACAAAGAAAAAGTAGCAGTAAACAAGCTTAATTTATCTATTGAAGAAGGAGAATTATTTTCATTGCTAGGTACAAATGGAGCCGGAAAAACAACAACAATTAAAATGCTTTCATGTTTGTGTAGCCCAACAAGTGGTGATGCAATACTACTTGGAGATAGCATAGTTAAAAATTCCTTTGCTGTAAAAGAAAAAATAGGTGTGTCTCCGCAAGAAACAGCAGTTGCACCAAATTTAACAGTTAAGGAGAATTTACAATTGATTTCTGAAGTTTACGGCAATAACAAAAAAGATGCTATAAAAAAAGCTGATGAGATAATTGAAAGTTTTGGACTTGCGGAAATAGCAAAAAGTAAAGCAAAGACATTATCAGGAGGTTGGCAGAGAAGGCTAAGCATTGCAATGTCTCTTATTTCTAACCCGAAGATTTTATTTCTTGATGAACCTACCCTTGGTCTTGATGTCATCGCCAGACGTGAACTTTGGACTATAGTAAAAGAATTAAAAGGTAAAATTACTATTATTCTCACAACACATTATTTGGAAGAAGCAGAAGCTCTATCAGATAGGATTGGTATTATGACAAAAGGCAAACTCAAAGCAGTCGGTACAGCAAGGGAACTTATGGAATGTGCAAATGCACAAAATTTTGAAGATGCATTTATTGCTCTTTCTACAGATGGAGGTGTATCTATATGAAAACATTAGCGTTTGCTTCACGAAATACTAAGGAAATTTTAAGGGATCCTTTAAACTTAGCTTTCGGTATAGGATTTCCATTGGCTATATTGTTTTTACTTTCTATTATTCAGTCTAATGTCCCAGTAAGTTTATTTGAAATCGAAAATCTTGTGCCAGGAATTGCTGTTTTTGGATTTTCATTTATATCAACATTTTCTGGAATGCTTATTGCAAAAGATAGAAGTACATCATTTTTAATGAGATTATTCTCATCTCCACTTACTGGAGCTAATTTTATACTTGGTTATTCACTTCCACTTTTGCCATTTGCAATAGTGCAGAGTGCTATTTGTTTTATTGCAGCATTTTTCCTTGGACTTAAAATTAGCGTTAATGTATTGATTGTATTTATTGTACTCATTCCAACATCCATTCTTTTTATAGGAATTGGGTTATTGGCAGGAAGTTTACTTACAGATAAACAAGTTGGGGGAGTTTGTGGTGCTTTACTTACAAATCTTGCCGCATGGCTATCTGGAACATGGTTCGATTTAAATTTAGTCGGTGGAACTTTTAAACAGGTTGCTTATGCACTCCCCTTTGTTCATGCAGTTGATGCTGGTAAATCGGCACTTGCAGGTAACTATAGTGGAATGTTTCCACATCTTTGGTGGGTAATAGGATATGCAACTGTAATTTTTATTTTAGCAGTATTGATATTTAGTAAAAGAATGAACAGTGATGCAGATTAAATTATATTTAATTAAACTGAATTTTGTTAAAATTATTATACTCTGTGTTTGTAGTTATAGTCATGATGTATCATCTTTTTATAAAGAATGTAATAGATATGTTCCTTTATACCTCAGTTTTTCAAAAGACAGCTGAAATCACAGGGATATGTTTCTACGAACATAAGCTTTAAAAGTCCACTAAGGACATCACTATTAAACTCTCAATCCAAGATGGCTTGGGAAACTGATGGATAAGGTAAGAAATTTCAGTTTGCTGCTGTTAATATGTTGCCCACAACGCAAATATCGTGAATATGTTTCCATAAATAAGTTTTCCGTGGATATGTTCCCGTGAACGGCGGTTTTTCAAAAATCAGCCAAAAACCCATTGGCATGTTCCCGTAAACGTAAGGTTAAAAAAAGCAGCCCAAGACATCAATTCCATCAACTCCACCCATGTGGAGTGCATAGTGTTGATACAAAAGGAAATTATATAGAAATCCTGAGATTCAAGCAGTTTCATGACCATTTTGAGTTTGTGGAAGATGAGCATAATTTTAAGAAAAAGGTTCTAAAAAAATATTTTAATGTTTCGGTGGTAGTAGATGGTCAGTGGGAACACAAAAGAATAATTTAAACAAATTCTATAGCAGAAATGTTTCTTTAAGATATTATATGTTATATAATAATAACAGAAGAGTTTAATTTGATGCATATTTGTAAATAAGTGCGTCCTGCTACAAATGCACGGGACGGCATGGAAACCGTCCCCTACGGTTGATATTACAATATTTTGTGTAGGGGCGGGGTTCCATCCCCGCCCGTTAACTGAACATTATTTATAAAGTACGAAGCATTAGATACTAACAAACCTTCTTTATTTAAATAATTTAACAAGCAAGTCCAACAGCAAGAAACCCTTGCTGTTTTTTATTACATTCACAATGTATTTTTAATTGCCAATAATATATGAATACTATATAATAAAGATATAGATAGCTTATAAGAGTGCAGAAAGTAGGTGGGAAAATGCCAACAATAAGCATGTTTTACGGAATTATTATCAGGATGTATAGGGAACTTGGTGGCAAGCATCATATGCCGCATATACATGTTTTGTATAGTGGAGATGAAGCAATCTTTGATTTTGACGGAAATATGATAGAAGGCCATATCCCAAGAAAACAGCAACAATTAACAATTGCCTGGATATTAATACACCAGGAAGAATTGGGAGCCAACTGGCAATTATTACAGAACGGTGAAGAGCTTTTTAAGATTGAACCTTTGAGATAGGAGGGATTTTAATGTATCCACGACCTAAGGATGTTAAGTATATTGATGATTATAAATTACTTGTTACTTTTGACAATATGGAGAGACGAATCTTTGATGCTGAAGGTCTATTGGGCGACAAATGGTTTACTTCATTAAGGAATAAGGGTCTATTCAAGAACGCAAGAGTTATGCATAAAACATTAGAATGGCCAAATGGTATAGATATATGCCCAGATGATTTGTATGGGTTAAGCAAGCCCTTTAGCGACTCAAACTGTAAAGATTAGCAAGTGTGATTGAACTTCAAGCTATAAAAATAGGACTGTATAATTATGCGGTCCTATTTCTTATATAATGACAGAAAACACCAAGGGGGTAATATCAATCTACGACATCATTATTATCCTCTCAAGGCATGTTGAGACGGTAGTAATGATATCAAGGGCGTAAACCTTAATTTTACTGGGTTTGTTGGATTATATCCAGCTTGTCTACTCGATGGAAAGTGCTAAAGTGCGTTTGTGGGTGGACAGTATAGATAACATCTAAGGTTGTGGAGAACGGATAGATATATAAAAATGGCATTTGCGATCGACCGTCAATCAAGAGATAAATTCCCTTGGTTGGCGGTTTTTACATTCTGTGATTAATAATTTAATTTATATAAGCTTTAAGAAATCATCATTGACAATTTGGTCTATTTTGAATAGACTTATAATATAAAGTCGATATCGTATAGACCAAGGAGGTTTATCATGAAGGAATATAAACTTGCAGAAAGTGAAGAAAAATTAGCAGAATTAATCTGGCAGAACGAGCCGATTGGTTCTGGCGATCTTGTGAAGCTAAGTGAAAAAGAAATGAATTGGAAAAAGTCCACGACATATACAGTACTTAAAAAGTTATGTGAAAAGGGCATTTTTCAAAATGAAAATGCTGTGGTTTCATCTCAAATTTCAAGGGATGAATATTATGCCAAGCAAAGTATACGTTTTGTTGAGGATACCTTTGGAGGGTCTTTGCCGAAATTTCTAACAGCTTTTATCAGTGGTAAAAAATTAAGTAATCATCAGGCTGAAGAGTTGAAAAGATTGATTGATGAGCGCAAGGAGGTGTAGCAATGAGTGAACTATTTCTTACTGTTTTAAACATGAGCTTTACGGCAAGCTATGTAATCCTTTTTGTAATACTTATCAGGCTGCTACTCAAAAAAGCTCCAAAAGTCATCTCCTATGCCTTATGGGATGTGGTTGCTTTTCGCCTTATAATTCCATTTTCCTTTGAAAGCATATTTAGTCTTATGCCACGGAATACAAATACTGTTCCGATTCCCTATGATATCATCTATCAACAAAGTCCTCAGATTAACAGTGGGATAGAAGTAGTTGATTCATTTGTAAGTCAATCACTACCCGCACCGACTGTTGGAGCAAGTGTAAATCCATTGCAGATATATACTGAAATAGGGGCATACATCTGGGTTTTAGGCATAATAGCATTGCTTGTTTATAGCATTGTATCTATCTTGATCTTAAAAAGACAGCTTAAAAGTGCAAGATTAATTGAGAAGAATATCTTTGAAGCAAAGAATTTGAAAACACCATTTGTACTTGGATTAATAAGGCCAAAGATATATTTACCGGTTGGTCTTAGCATTGAAGATAGAAGCTATATTTTGCTCCATGAACAGACCCACATCCAACGAAAAGACCATATAATTAAAGTATTGGCTTTTTTAATATTGTCCATACATTGGTTTAATCCCCTCGTGTGGATAGCGTTCTTGTTAATGAGTACAGATATGGAGTTTTCTTGTGACGAAAGAGTACTGAAAGAAATGAATGAAGAAATTAAAAAGCCTTATGCGAATTCACTTTTGTCGCTTGCTATTGGAAGTCATATATTAAATGGAAGTCCAATTGCTTTTGGTGAGGGGAATGTAAGAGGGAGGATAAAAAACGTATTAAACTATAAAAGGCCAAGGTTTTGGGTAATTGTTTTGTCGATTGTCATTGTGACTGTAGCTGGAATCGGACTAATAGCCAATCCGAAAGCTGCAACTATTGAACCTACTGCGCCAGAGTTATCTTTCGGGCAAATCGTAGGAGTTGACATGGTTCAGCTTGACTATGCTTCTAATGATATAGTAATTTTCCACGATTATTTCGGATTGTTTGTTTATGACCTTAATTCATTACAAATTATACGTAGCCTAGATTTGAAGCCTCTTAACTGTCATCAAACACAAGGAGATAATTATTGTAATGTTTCAGTTAGCATGGACGGTAACACAGTGCAATTACACCCTATGAGCAGTGAAAATATGTTTGTATACACCGTTTCAGATAATACATTACAAGTAACAGCTTATAAGCCAATGGATAATCCATTTAGAAGTCAGTTTGTTCCCATAGAAGAAGTGATTAATTCAACAAAGCTTGGCAATTACAGCCACCATGCAGTCCTCTTTAACACAGACGAATACGGTTATCTCCATACAGAAGATGGCACGATTGTAACATTATCATATGTACGAGGAGATATGGTATTCAGCTTGTTTGATATAAAAGCAAGATTATCTGATAGGCGACCGATGATTATGGTAAATGATAAAATCTACATGGATACAGGAAAAGTAGTGTCTATAGAAATCGGTGATTCGGATATTGTAGGGGAAGTTGTTTCTTCAGTTTCCCAACATGAAAAACCAATGGAAAATGGGCAAACAAACTTTGGATCAATAGGTTCAAAATACGCTTATTATGATGGTAATATTGTTGTTTTGATTAATAACAAATGGGTGCTATTTAAAAGCGAGCAATAAGAATGGATTCAGTTATGGACTAAAGGTATTTATATAATAGGAGGCAAGTTCTGAAAATAACTTTAATAAAAAAGCCTTTCAGATAATAGGCTCAATAATATTGTTTAGTATCTCATTTATACTTTGTCATTTCACTCATTTAGCTACCTTACATGGGAAGTCAGATGCTCTAGTAAGTGTAGGGATTTTTGGTATTGTAGTACTCTTAATTTCTTATATATTCAATCTAAAAATATTGACAATCACAGCTACTTTCGGATACATAATTGCTTTTTTATAGGTGTGTATTTTGAGACAGATGGTATCGTACTTGGAGATGGAGTAATACACGAATTATGGACAGCTTGGCTTGTTAGTTATTGGGTATTTATCGGTATAGGTTCCATATTTTTGGGGTGATTTTTAGATGACATTCGATAAAAGGTTTAATTGTAGAATAAAAATGAGAAAAGCAGGGTTGGAGATATGAAATAATAGCTTGATAAGTTAATATAGCGTTTGTATAATGTATATAAGTATAATCAAGCGAAGTAATAATAGTTTATATTTGGCGAAGGAAGTGAAAAAGCATGAGTACTTATATAGCTCTGATTTTGGTGACTACCGTTTTTATCAAACAACTAAGTTATATGAAAAACCTAATAATTTTAACTAAAAAAAGCAAGATAGAAATTTGTATGATGTTGGTTGGAGTTTTTGTGTTGGCATTAATTACATATTTTTTTGCAAAAGAATGGAATCATTATTTATTGGGATTATTAGCTATTTTAACCTTAATTGCTTTATGGATGAAACAAGGTATTTCTACTAAAGGAATCATTCAGCAATTCCGTGGAAAAGAACTTTATTTATGGAATGAAATTAGTAGAGTAGATATTGAGATTGTAGATAATATTAAAGTGAAATACTTTGGTATATCAAACGCTCAAATTGGAAGCTTGAATTTTGAACGAAAAAACCATGAAATCCTGATGGATATTTTAACCGAAAATGTAAGAAATGTTAATCAGAAGCATTTTACTGAATAAAGATGTAGAGGATTGACTACACTCACGATTTGATATTAGAAGAATGGATTTCACTTTATAAAAAATAGAATTCTAGGAGGGTATGAATGAATAACATCTCAAAATTAGGTTTGATTATGTGTTTTCTTTCTTTTTTAATAATGATTTTAATGTTCTTGCTACATAAAAAAATTCCCAATCTTGTTACGTATTTATTTATTGTAGGATTAGTTTTAAACTTTGTTGGCGTTTTCAGGCAGATAGGAAAAAACAAACAATTATAAACAATACAGTTTAAATTTGAGTGTGATATGTCAACCCTTTTTTGGACAACTTTTTTCCGAACAATATATTTAAATTCCTATGAATTTACTTGTAATTGTAAGATTGCTCCTTTGATTTAGTCAAGGGTATAATGCAATTGCTACGCTCGCCCTTGACTAAACCA
>NZ_JAWRHZ010000014.1:0-32922 GCF_040308045.1 Proteiniborus sp. | reverse complement strand
ATTAATTCCATCATATTCATTGGCTAGCACTATTATTTCATCGATTTCTTCATTTGATAAAGTTTCACTGTCAAGTAATTTTTTAAGCCTTCCATCTTTATCTTTTTCCAAAGCAAATATTAAAGGTAATGTATAATATCCTCTTTTCAAGTCTTTTAAAGCTAGTTTGCCTAGTTGCTCTGTATTACCTCTATAATCAAGTATATCATCTATAATTTGAAAAGCCATTCCTGCATAATATCCTATTTTGCCTAAAGACTTTGAAATAGACTCACTACATTTTGCTTCATTGGCGCCTGTATAAAAACTTATTGCAAAAAGTGCAGCAGTCTTTCCAGATATTATTCTAATATAATTTCTTAGGCTTGCATTCTTTCCGTATCTGAGATTATATTGAGTAATCTCTCCCATACAAATCTTAGTTAACACCTTTGAAATATTCCTTAAATCCTCCATATTATAATCATACTCAGCTAGCATATTAATACATTGACAAAAAAGAAAATCTCCAGTATAGACTGCATAATCCTTTCCAAATTTATATTGTATAGTATCGCAACCTCTTCTAAGCTTAGCATCGTCTATTATATCATCATGAATTAAAGTAGCCATATGGAGCATCTCAATAACTGCTGCAATATTATTAATTTTTTTAACATCATATTCTCCGAATTTACTAGATAAAAGAACAAATGCAGGTCTAAGCATCTTACCGCCACTTTCAACCATTGGCAATATAGACTCTTCTAGGATTTTCTCTCTAGATTTTAAATTTTTTTTAATAATATTCTTCACTTCATTTAGTTCATTGATTAATGCAGGATAATCGTTCCAAAATTTATTCATCTTCTCACCTTTACTCACTAAGTTTATAAATAAGATTCTTTTTATATAATTCTATACAATAATGAAATGTCCTTCTAAAGAAATCTTTAAAAGGACACTGTATTTTAATTCTACTAATCAACATATAGATAAGTCTTCTTTGCAAAACCTGTATTCTTCCACCATTTTTTCAGAACAGGTAATACATAATAGTCAAGACCAAGTGTGCTTCCAGAACCACCTATTAAGGCAACACCTGCTGCTAAATACCAAAGCATTTCTGTAGGTGCCATACCAGAAGACCAAATCATAAGTCCCATTGCTATAGATATTAGAGAAGCTAAAGCTGTAAACAAGCCTGCAATCAATAACAATCCTACTATCACTTCACCTATAACCATACCTGCTTGGAAGATTTCAGCTAGTTTTGTATATCCTCCTTCAGGTGTATAGAAGAATGCATCCATTGACCATTTTACTATATTTTCAATAAATTCTGGTACTGGTAGTGCTGCACCCCATTGGGATGCTGCTTCTGCTGCCGCTTCTGCTCCTGCAGCTGCACCAGTTGCTGCTGCTGTTGCATCTGCTGCTGCTGAAGCTGCACTTGTAGCTGATGCTGGTGCTGGTATCAAGAATATCTTTGAAGGATCTTCAAGAATTCCTGGTAATTTATGCAAACCCTGTTCTAACCATTTATAGCCTACAAATAATCTTAATGGGAATAGCCAGAAGTTTGGAGAGCGTTTAGCAAAGTGACCACCAAGGAAGCTTCTGTTATCCTTAACATTAAAGAATTCATGCATAACATAAGACCAACATTTATTAAAGCCTGCTACTTGGAAGAAATATATCAAGTTAATAAAATGCTTAGAAAGCATTGCAAAGAAGCTAGGTAATCCAAAGAACTTTCCTGGGAAACCTACATGTGCTGTACCATATTTACCACCTATACAAACCATAGCTCCATGGAAAGCTGGTTTATAGGACTTCTTTTCTCCACCTTTAATATCTGCATAAATATTATGTGCAACTAGTGGCGCAGAATGTTCTGCGTTCTCAACCATTTGTGGAACAGGTCTTTCTTCTCCTTCAGGTATATAGAATATATTGTCTCCTACTACATAAACATTATCATAATCTAATGATTGAAGCTTGTCATTTGTTACAATTCTTTTTCTACCTTTTTGTTCAATATCTAGATTGTCTAGTAATTCACTACCTTCAACTCCTGCTGCCCAAACTACTGTTTCTGCCTCTATAGTACCTTTTTCACCCATAGTAACAGAACCTGGCTTAACTTCTGTAATTCCTGCTCCTGTTATTATCTCAACACCTAATTTTCTAAGTCTATTTTCTGCTTTTTTAATTAATTTATCTGGGAATATAGGAAGAATTTTAGGTAAAGCATCAACTACATAGAGCTTCACTTCTTTTTCATCTACATAGAATTCTTTGCAAAGTCTATCTTTCCACTCTGCAAGCTCACCTATCATTTCAACTCCAGTAAAACCTCCGCCAACTACCACAAAAGTAAGCATCTTTCTTCTTTTTTCTACATTAGGTTCTTTTACTGCTCCTCTAAACATATTGAGAATATGCTCCTTAAGATCAACTGCATCCTCATATGACCAAAGCTTTTTAGTATATTCTTCTGCACCAGGAATACCGAAATATGTTGGCTTACATCCAGTACCTAACACAAGATAATCATATTTATAAGTGTTTACTTCTGATTTTAACGTTTTCCCTTTAAAATCAATCTCAGTGATTTCATCAAGTACAAAATCTACCTTTCTTTTTGCAAATACTTTTTTGAATTCGATTCTAATAGAATCTTCAGGAACTCTGTTTGCTGCAACCTCATGTAATTCAGTCAACATTGTATGATATGGTTTCTTATCAATCAACGTTACTTTTACGCTGTCATCCTTTTTAAATAACTTACCTAGCTTTTTTGCTGCTAATATACCGCCATAGCCACCACCAAGTACTATGATTTGTTTAGTATTAGCCATTACTTAACCTCCCCTTTATTTGCATTAAGATGGGTTGAACTCCCTGTCAATGGAGCCCTCTTTAACGAATATTAAAATGAATAGTATACTATTCAATATAAAGTTTGATAATACACAAACTATCTTAGTTAAAATATTATCATAGCTTTAGTAAATGTCTACATTTGGAAGGTTTTTGGTCATTAGCTATACTTTTTGTTTATTTTGTTCATGATTATTTTCATTCAACTAGCAAATGATAATAATTTGATGCTTTTTCTTTTACTTTAAACAAATTTTTAATAGTGTTATAATGTTTTTGTTAACATATGACTCGATTTAGAAGGAAAGAGGGAAAATATGAGAAAAACTAGAAAAATGACTATTATCAAATTTGAAGAAAAGTCTGATTTTGAATATAAAGGGAATAGAAAAGCTAAAAAGTTTATTGTTTATGTATTGTCTATTATTGTAATAGCCATTGGTCTGTATTCTGTTTTATATAAATATAAAGATATGAACCAATCTGAAAATAGTTTAACAAAAGAGAAAACTGGATTTCTATTAGGTACAGTTGTACAAATTAAACTTTTAGAGCCTCAGCCTGAAGATTTTTTTAATGAAGCATTTAGTCTTATACAAAGTATTGAGAATAAAATGAGCATTAATATCGAAAATAGCGAAGTAAGTAAGATTAATAAAAACGCTGGAAAGTCTTATGTCAAGGTGTCACCTGAAACCTACTTTGTAATTGAAAAAGGAAAGTACTATTCTTCACTTTCAAATGGATTCTTTGATATAAGCATAGGACCTCTAGTAAAGCTTTGGGGAATTGGAAGTAAAGATGCAAATGTTCCTCGGCAAAGTGAAATCGATAAAGTATTAAGAAAAATTGACTATAATCATATTTTACTTAATGAATCTGATAGAAGCGTTAAGTTAGCAGAAGAAGGCATGGTTATTGACTTAGGCGGTATTGCAAAAGGATATGCTGCAGATGTAATTGCAGACTATCTAAAATCAAAAAATATTAACAATGCTATTATTGATTTAGGTGGAAATGTATTAGCCTTAGGGGGAAAAAGCCAAAATGATAAATGGAATATTGGCATCCAAAACCCATTTCAGGAAAGAAATAAACATATAGGTATATTAAACGTCAAAGATAAAACCATTGTTACATCCGGAGTATATGAAAGGTACTTTATTGAGACCGGGAAGAGATACCATCATATTTTAGACCCATTTACAGGCTATCCTGTGAAAAACTCTTTAATGAGTGTCACCATAGTCGCAGACAAATCAATAGATGCAGATGGATTATCAACTACAGTATTTGCTCTGGGAACTGAAAAAGGAATGGAGTTAATTGAAAAGTTAGATGGAATTGATGCAATTCTTGTAGATAAAGATAAAAATGTATATGTTACAAAAAGTCTTAAAGAGTCCTTCAAAATTACAAATGATGAATTCAAAGAAAAAGATATTTAAAGCAAAGGAACGTATGCAATAGGTGCAATAGGGACGGTTCTTTTTGCATCAAATCAAATGCAAAAACCGTCCCATTAGCATTTAGTACTCTTTTTTTATATGCTTATTTCATCTAACTCATGCAAGTTATATTGCTTAATAAGCCTCATTAATTTAATAGGATATTGTGGGTCAGTAGCATATCCTGCCCTTCTTATAGCCCAAGCACCTAAAGTACTGTTATGCATTACTTCCCTAAATGGCTCATATCTTTCCTTATCTAAAAGCAATCTATTATAGTCTATCCAGCTTTCTTTTACATTATTGTATGCTCTAAATTCTGCATCAACATGGAATGTTACTCCATTATATACTTCCCATGTTTTAATTATTACACTACCTGCAGACCCATTGCCCTTTATCCCAAATAGATTGTTAGACATCTTTCCACTATATTTATCTACTGGTACGCTCTGCCCCCAACCCGTTTCATTAATAGCTTGAGCTACTTGAATAGCTGCAGACATACCTGTCTTTTCCCAGGATTCCCTTGCCAGTTTAGATGCTAACCCCAAGAATTGATCTTTTTCTATAACAGGAGCTTTTGAATAAATTTTACCTAAATATACTCTAACAGGAACAGCTTCACTTAGGACTTTCTTTCCTGAATTATATATACCCTCAGCTTGAATCATCCAATTTCCTTCATGACCTTGAGCAGGTGTAAGTGTATATTCAGCTTGTGGAGCTTGATTAGACGCTATAACTTTTTTGGCTCCTGTTGCCACATTTATAAAAATATAATTTACTTTTTCTAGTGCAACATTGCTGGTAGCCTTTAGCTTAACTGACCCTGTAATAACTTGTTTAGGTCCTACACCTTCTAAAAGTAATCTAGGAGTTCCGGCTAAATTAACACTTACTCTATCACTTTCATGAATTACTCCTCTAGTATCCTTAACTCTTACAAATAATTCCTTAGTTCCTGAATACTCTGGACCTGGAAACCATTTGTAGCTTCCATATGGAATCTGAGCTAAAATCTCTTCTTTTCCAGTACTTGGATCTCTCAGTACATATTCAGTTTGGTTAACATAGAAATTTATTGAAGATGATAATGTTATTGGCTTATTAATAGTTGCTCCATTTGAAACCCCTGACAATGCTAGCTTGCGAGGAACATCAACCTTGGCACTAATTACTTGACTCTCATAAGCCTGATTATCACTATCATATGCTATTACCTTAAAAGCATAGTTCCCATTATCATACATATTAGGTGTCCAATTATACGGTCCATATGGATCAGATTCAGAAGTTACTGTTACCTTATTGTTATCCAAGTTAGTAATTTCATATTTTACATAGGATGAAACAAAATTACTATCAGTACCTATAGAAACTGTACCAGTTAGTACTTGATCTTGAACTAAACCAATTAATGATACCTCTGGAATAACCTCTACATTTACAGAAATAGAATCACCTGCTAAAAAATGTCCATTATTATCATAAATAGCAGCTACAAGCACCCGTTCTCCACTTTCTTGTAAACTTGGTACCCAAAGATACTTGTCAGTTAATTGCTTTCCTCTAGCTATAACAGTGCCTTTTGCTGTATTAGGATCTAACAAAAGGTATTTTATCTCAGATGCGTTTTTTATTTCACCACTAGGTAAATCTATTTGTAGCTCTGTTTTTCCTGTAATGGCTTGTCCCGAATTAATGGATGAAATATTCACATCAAAGAATGGCTCAATGTCAACTTTTTTATTTGCATCCATATAAATAGTGTTGCTATCTGCATCCCATTCAACCTCTATTCCTAATGCATTACCAACTAAGCGAAGAGGTACATAAGTACGATCATTTATAACTTTTGGTGGTACATCACATAAATCATATATTTTTTCAGCGTTTTCATATACAACTAAATGGCTATCAATCCTTAAAAGTACAGAAGTATTTTCCTTTTCTATCTTAACTGTCCAGTCTTCTCCATTCCAATCAACTCGTGCTCCAAGTTGTTCAGCTATAAAACGTATTGGTACAAGAGTTCTATTATTTTGTATTACAGGTTCAGCTTTTAAAGTAATATCTTGTCCATTTAACAATAATTTAGGTTCATTTGTAGCTAAAGCTTCAGGGCTAGATATCTGAATAAACATAAGAACTGCTAACAGTATGCAAAATTGACTCCATTTTATCACTTTAGTTCTTTTCTTCATTTTGTGCCTCCTCCACAAATAATTTTTGACCTTTGTTATTATCATTGTACATTAAAATGTTGAATAAATTAAGTTACTATTTGATTACAATTGCTTTTCTCCTAAAAAAACAGATTTTTATTATTAATTATCATCTTTAATGGGTAATAGAGTTATAATAGATCTAGAAAGGAGGAAGTTTATGGGCACGACTAAACTAAATGGTAAATTAAAGGGAAATATGGCTTTTGAAATGAATATTAATGGTCATAATCTTATTGTTGATGCATCTGAAGAAGTAGGTGGAAATAATTTAGGCCCCAGACCTAAGCCACTGCTGTTAGCAGGGTTAATTGGATGCACAGGTATGGATGTTGTATCTATATTAAATAAAATGAGAGTGGAAATAGAAGATTTAAATATTGAAGTAGAAGCTAATAATACTGAGGAACACCCTAAGGTTTATAAAAATATTCATTTAATCTTTAAGTTTAAAGGAAAAAATCTTCCTTTAGATAAAATTACAAGAGCTGTGGAACTGTCTCAAGAAAAATATTGCGGTGTTTCTGCTATGCTAAAGGCTGCTACACCCGTTACTTACGAAATTATGTTAGTAGAATAAACTAGAAGATAAGAAATATTTATAGATATAGCTGGTGCTAATGATGTGTGCTCACCCCTATTTAAAAGCAAGTCAATTAATACAAGATAACTTGCATTAATTGACTCGTTTGAAGTAATTAATAATAATTTCAGAGAAAATTTTTTCTATAGAATAAGCTCCATAATAGTTGTTTAATAAAATAAGGGGATATGATATTTAAAAATAATAATTTTTTAGGTAAATAAGCGAAAAACAATCAAGAATAAATTTTTATAAAAATAAAAGCCTTGATTTAATCAAGGCTTATGTTCAGAAAAATTTATCTTCCAAGACTTCTTATATTTTCAACTGGATATTGTTTTGTTATATTCCTGCTAGGCAAATAATATATAAGTACTGTTAATATAAAGAATACTATACATATGCCAACATGCGCTACCCATGGATATAACCATAGCCTGTAGGCAAATATATCCTTTATATGGTCTCCAATTGTCATAGTTATTCCTTCTGTAGCTCCTATAGAGGTAATGAATAATACAATTACTAATAATATATTTACAACTAGAACAGATATGAACCCATTAATTATCCCTACCTGTAAATAATGTCTAGAAAATTGAGCATTTGTCACTCCAAAAGACTGCAATATCCCTATTCTGTTTCTATCTTGTTCCATCTTTGACACCATTGTATTGTAAAGAATAATAAATGCTATGGCTGCTGCTGTAAGCCCTAATAGTCCAATAATTAGAGCATTATTAAAAGCTTCTTGGTATAGCTTAGAATTACTCTCCTTATAATTATATACAGTATATCCATTATTATTAGCATAGGCTAATAATTTTGAATTTAGTATTACATCTTGTTCTTTAGTATCAGTGTTTATATACCAAAGAGTACGTCCATACTTAGTTGGATATAATGCATTTACAGCAGACTTTCTTTCTTCTAAAGTATTTGGGTACAATCCAAATCTGGAGCTAGGATAAACAGACTCCATACCGTTTATTGAACTAACAACTATATAAGGTGCTGTACTATCCGAAAATGGCCACATTCCCTCTTTTGGGAAATAATGTATAACCCCTCCAACTTTAACTTCTTTTGTGGTATGGCTCACTACATAACTATCTCCAACTATCTTTTCATCATCGGAGGACAAATAGATTATATCTCCAGGTTTAATATCTTCCTGTACGTCATAATATTTGCTATATCTACTATTATAGGTAATCTTATAAGTATCACTTCTATCAAATAGCCACCTCATTCTATTACCTTCATTTGTTGCAAATATAACTTCATCATCACTAAAGCGTTTTTTATTAATATTAGCATCTCTTGAAAGATACATTGGAACCAATAGAATAATCTCTTTACCCTTTGAAAATCTTTCTTTGTTTACTGCTCCCTTAGTGACGCTTAGACTAAATCGAGAAAACAATTCACTATCTGGGTCAATGCCATAGGTTCTAGTGTAAAATGCATTTTTTATCCACTCAGGCTCATTTTCAAGGTCCTTATTATAACTGCTAAAGTGACCAGCTAAAAGACGCTGTGGTAGTAGCTGTTCGTATGTTCTCAATAGTATGTTTTCTTCTATGCCATCATACCATAGGAAAGTCTGTTTCCCTACCTTATATACCTCAGTAGATTTAATTCCATCGATTTCTTTTAAATTTTCTTCTACAGCTTTAATACCTCTGCTTGTATCTCCATAATAAGTTTCAAGAGCATAGTCTGGTCTCTTATTGTATAATACTGTGGTTTTGTAGTTGTCAAAAGAAAGATAACACAGAAGAATTGTTGAAAGTATAATAGTAATTGTAATGAAAGATATACCAAAGGAAATAAATGTTTTACCCTTGTTTAATTTAAAATATCTCCAATTAATATATCCGAAAGTTTGACGTCTTATTTTTCCTTTATTATTACTTTTGTGCTTAATCTTCTTATGTTTAGGGGGTTTTGACATAGTACCTACTAAAGGTATCCTAATTGCAAATATCATAGGTATGGACATACCAATAAATAATGCTAAACAACATGCTAATATACCAAGAACAAGTAGCTTTGGAATTATATAAAATTGAAGATTTCTTCCACCAAATATATTCATTCCATATATAATAATAACTGCTAATCCAAATCCTCCAGGTATACCAATCAATAGACCAGTACGCAGAAGATATAACCCTTCAAATAAAATAATTTTAATAATCTGTCCATTAGTAGCACCAATTGATTTTAGTAACACTATTTTTCTAGCTCTTCTCTTCATCTGTGTTAAAAATATTTGGAATATAGCTAGTGCTGTTGCTATAAATATAATTGCAATTATAGTCAATGTAAGTACATATTCAGTTGAAAGAGAATCACTTGGATAAGAAAATCTATTCCTTCGGAAATTATCAGTATTTATCTCCATCTTATTCTCTGAGCTTCCCTTTCCCTCTAAGTAGTCTTCTCTCCAATCTTCTAATTTCCTACTAACGCCCCAGTTCTCAGCTCTTTCAAATGCTGCATCTATTTCTTCATCTGTGTCGCCAAATAAATATCTGCCAGACCACTCATCTATTTCTACATTTGGTTCTTCATTTTCCAAGGCTTCTTCTCTATTTGGATATTTGATTGCTAATTTGGAATAAAGATTTTCCTTAGAAGAATTAGAATGTAGAAATATATTGTAACTCATTTCATAGTCTGAAAAATCTCCTATTGTAGTATTATAAAAAGCTTCTGTAAAAGCCTTTGCTCCTTCTTCAGTTATAAAAGCATTGGCAGCCTTGTGTCCACCCAAGTCCCACTTATCAGTATAGGTTTGTAATATACCAGTTATAATAAACTCCTTCTTAAGAATTATCTTTTGACTTCTTAAGAGTCCCTTTTTTCTAATTATTTCTGGGCTCATTTCATCTCCCATAAAATAATAATACAAGTAATCATTACTTCCTACAACTGTCACATCTCCTATTTGCTCAAAGGGAGTTTCATGATGTCGATGATGTTGAACGGCATTACCAAAATAATAGTTAGAGTATAATTTTCTTAGTTCATCTTCTGCTTCTTTTTCATCAGTAGGTAATTCACCAATATATTTCTCATAGTTTCCAATTAACCAATCTAACTCTAAAAGGTTTACTTCTTCTATTTCTTTATCAAACTTATCAGTAAACTCTTTGTTAAGAATCTTTATATAATCTTTCATACTGCCATCTACCGTTTGAATAGAAATGGCAACCTGTACTTTTTGCCCTACTTCAAGGTCAAGATTCATATTGCTCATTTGGTTAAGCTCCAGCATTATTTCATTAGGAGCTTTAGGATAACTACCTTTATAAAGTGAGAATCTTCCCATATCTATTAAGTCTTGATTAAAAGTTCCTACAACTCCACAGTTGTTCGATTCACCAATAATTAAGCTGACTCCCGTTTTATCTACTTCCTGTTCTTTTCTTAATCTATTTAAAATCTCTTCATCTCCATTAAGATATGCTGCATGCCACTGTCCATACAAATCCGAGCGTTGTTCTAATTTGGTTTTATCAATACTTGCCTCAAAAATAGTTGATGTCACAATAAAAATAAATGCTAATGTAATAACTAATTTTAATAAAAAAGTATCCTTCTTTCTACCCTTAAGCCCTGTTTTAGCAATATCCTTAATTTTCATATGCTCCCCCTTCATTTGCAGTTATCAAGTGAGTTTTCATATACTATCACAGACTTGTGAAAACTCACTTTCTATGCTATTTTGTCATTCCGAACGCAGTGAAGAATCTGCATTTAAAGCTATTTAAGTTCCATTCGCTTCGCTCAGATGACAGCCTTTACACAGTATCTCATCCCCTATGCATGTTGATAATCTTCTGCATCTACTATAGAAGAGATTCTTCCATCTGCAATAGTGATGATTCTATCTGCTTCAGCAGCTATTTCTAGGTCATGGGTGACTAGTATAATAGTCTGATTAAATTTCCTAGCGGATTCCTTTATAAGTTTAAGAACCTCTTGCCCTGTTTTTTCATCTAGGTTCCCAGTAGGCTCATCTGCAAGGACTATTGCAGGTTTAGAAACTAAAGCACGGGCAATAGCAACACGTTGCCTTTCTCCACCTGAAAGCTCATCAGGATAATATGAAAGTTTTCCCTCAATATCTAAGGAATTTATTACTTCGTTAAAATGGTCCATGTCTGGATCTTTTCCATCTAGATGTATAGGCATTAGGATATTTTCCATAACCGTATGCTCCTGCAAAAGGTTAAAAGCTTGAAATACAAAGCCTATTCTTCTACGACGTAATACAGCTAGCTCTGCATCCTTCAAATCAAATACACTTTTCCCCTCTAAGTACAGCTTGCCTCCAGTTGGTTTATCTAGACCTCCAAGTAAATGCAAGAGGGTTGATTTCCCAGAGCCACTTTTCCCTATAATTGCATAAAATATTCCTTCTTCGATTTCTAGATTAGAAGGCTTTAAAGCATGGACCTTTAGTTCACCTTTGCCATAAGTCTTTTCAATATTGTCTGCTTTAAGTATAGTTCCCATATTGTCTCCCCTATTCTCTATATAATATATTATTCCAACTTACAAACATAATTCGATTTTGGTTAATAGTGGAATAACAGTTGATTATCTATTGCTATTCTATATAATTTACATAATACCTTCTATATTTCGCAAAATTCATAATTAAGTTTTAATTATTCAATTGTATTTCCTAGTTCTAAGAAATATTTTTTCTTCATCTATAATGTTTCTATTGCTTCTTATAGATAAAATTAATCCAAGACATGCAGCATTTAATGTAGTGGCAACATAGTTTCCTGTGAAGAAAGGTAGAAATCCAGGTGGAAAGCTGAAAAAGCCTAGATTAGACAGTATATATGTAATTACTTCAACACATATAGTTGCTGAACAAGCAAAGGAAATAACTTTTCCAAACTCATGCTTAGACTTGTATGTATTTACTACTAAGAAAATAACTAACAGCAAAAGTAGCTCTATTACTATAATGCCTGCCAACAGTCCATAGTTCCCTATTATATATGTAATAATAAAATGCTCCATTGCTTGAAAGTTAAAATTAATATCAAAGGAGCCTTTCCCTATAAACTTAGAGCCTTGTAAAATGGAAGTTATATGTTCTCCTTTAATATTTAAACCATAAGCTTTGTTAGTCCAATTTCCAAGACTAGTAGGATTCATTAGATAATCTTTAATTGTAAAAAACATAAAGTATATAAAAGGTGCCCATATAAGTGGCAAACCTATTCTCTTCTTTAAAGATATCCAGTTCCTATGAAGCATGTACATAAGCGTTGCTGCCATAATAAGACACACTGGTGTTAACATGCCTTTTTCATCAAAAAACATTCCATATGATAATACAAATCCATAGTATAAGATAATTGGTTTGATTTTATTGTCATTTTTAAACTGAATAGTTACTAGGAAAACTATAAATGCTAACATGTATAAATAGGCATTTTGAACACTGCTAAAACCAACGACTCTAATTAAAACTGAAGCTAATAGTATAACTGCAAACAATCCTCTCAATCCATAGCTTTGTGGAAAATTAAGAAGAATTAATCTTGTCCATCCACTTTCCATGCCGTCAAAAATACTTTTACTAGTGTTCTCCTTGCTATGTTCTCTATGTACAGGATCTGTGTAATTGCTTTTTTCATTATTTTCGTCGGGATTTTTTAATAGAGATAATATAGGAAAAATAATAATCAGTGCAAACCATATGCTATACTCGAAAAGCTTAAATATAAAAGGTAAAGCTATTAGCAAAATAGCACCTACAAAAGCCTCTGATTTATATTTTAGCAAGAAAGTATAGTCAACATAATAAAAGAAAACAAACACTAAAATACTAGCTAGTCCATTTGTTATAGTAGTGTAAGCTGCCCTATTAGGAAAAGCTATGTACTGGACTATGATTCCTAAAACAATAATAGCTATTGAAGTTATTAATAGACGCCACTCAGGTTTATGCTTATGAATCTCATTCAACCTCTGTCCTGTACTTTGAGGATCTCCCATGTCTCTTACACTTTTAAGCTCCGCTTCTAAGGGTTCCATTCCTTGATCTATATAATCTTCCTTAAGCTCAGTTAAGTGGCTATACAATTCTCTATTAATAGAAGAACGAATTCTCCTGTTCTTAATCTCTTTACATACTAAGTCTATATATTCATCAATTTTCATAGGCTTGTTCCCCCAGTATGCTTGTAATCATTTCAACATAACTTTTCCACTCTGACTTTTTTTCTTTTAAAACCTTACCCCCTTGGTTCGTAATGCGATAATACTTTCTCATTCTACCATTGTCTGCTTTTTTCTCATAAGATTCAATAAGCCCTCCATCCTCCATTCCATGTAATATTGGATAAAGAGTGCCGGCCTTTAACTTAAAATACTCATTACTCAAAAGCTCTATCTTTTCCATCATTTCATATCCATACAAATCACCTGATTTGAGTAAGTTTAATATTAACATACTAATATCCTTTTCCTGTTGCATAAAATCACCTCCATATATTTGAGTTCTACATATATATAAATTCTATATATGTATTTATTATATATACGTAGGTATAATTTGTCAATAAAAAACTAGAAAATAAAGCTAAACTTCTTCCTTTAATGAAAATCTGATAAGAAGAAAACACAAGGGATCTTTGACAATAAATTTTACTTGTACTCCTCTATTTCAATCCCAATTTATCACCTAAAACAATATTATATATAAATAAGGCCTAGGAGTGATTTTATGTACACTTATCCATATATGTTTTATATGCATAGCATCATGCAAACATACAGTATCACTATTAACAGAGCAGCTCGTACCTTGACTGTATTTAGAAACGGGCAGTGGTATAAATCATACCCTATAGCCATAGGTAAACCTTCTACTCCTACTCCAACAGGGACATTTACAATAGTAAATAGGGCAGTAAACCCAGGAGGACCCTTCGGTGCTAGATGGTTAGGGTTAAGTAAACCCCATTATGGAATTCATGGAACCAACAACCCTTCGTCTATCGGAAAGGCTGTCTCAAATGGCTGTGTTCGAATGTATAATAATGACGTTATTGAATTAGCAAATACAGTACCTATTGGAACAGTTGTTAGAATTGTGTGAGGGCGCAATTTATGCACCCAATAACCTATAAAAAAAGACTATAAACCTAATTATAGATCTATAGTCAGATGGTTATTATAAAAATTAATACTAACTTATTGATAGTTCAATCCCTGTTCTTAATACCTCTTCAACAAATCCCAATCGTTCCTCATACTCCTGTTTTGTGAAAGAAATTGGCTGTAAATCCACTCCTCTATACTTTCTAGCTCTCTTTAATAAATATTTGATACTTTCTACACGTTCCATATATTTAAAAGAGTCAGAAAATATAGCTAAGTCGATATCGCTATCTACATTATAATTGCCTTTAGCATACGAACCAAATATAATAGCCTTATCTATTTTGATTTCAGAGCTTAGATCTTTCAAATAGTCTTCAACTATATTTCTAATGTTCTCAGGGATTTTAGCCATGAAATTACCTCCTTAGATTTATTTAGCACTTCACTGGCCTTTTCCTTTGTTATAGATTCTGATAATTTTTCTTTATATGAAGGATATCTTTCTGAAATGTAGTATGCTAATAACTCATCAAAAAAAGAAAAATAATTTTCTGCTACTGTCTTTTCCTTTTCCTCAAACCTATCTATATCAAAAGTCCTATCGAAAACGCTCCATATGTTATGAGTTCTTGGAGGCTCTTCTCCTTTATGCAATACAAGTAGTCCCTTTGTGAGTTTCTCAACTGCTTGTTGACACATAAATACAACATATAAGTATCTACCTGATAATAACATTGCTTCAGCTGTACCCAAATCATAATCTGCTATATCTTCCCAATAACTATATTTTTCTTTGTTATCCAATCTAATCACCTTCTTATAAAATCATTGTCATTATTTACTATTATAACATATTTAATCATTCAATAATACTGAGCTGATTTTGAAAGTTTAGATTCAAAAAGAACGGTCGTATTGCATCACTTTGGTCTTGTGGTAACGTAAAATACCGTACTTAATATTATAATTCCGCCTAAAAAAACCAATTAAAGCGATAATTATCGCTTCAATTGGCTTTCACTTTTTGATTAAATTAACCGTTTCCCACTATACCCTTAATTATTTACTCTCTTATGATGCATTGGGGATGGTTCTTTTTGCATCAAATTATATTCCCATCATGCACCCATTTACACTACTAAAAAAGACTATAAACTTAATTATTAGAATGCATAAGGTATGGTTCTTTTTTTTGCTTCTAATTGCGCTTCTTTGATATATTATGAACAGTTCCCCTAGTTATTTCTAATAATTCTGAATTTCTTCTATGTGATAAATAGCTCTTTTTTAGAAGTTCTGTAATAATGCCTTCTAAGAGACCATTGTTTTTACTTAATTCTTTAATATCTTTCATCCCAAATTTTTCGATATATTTATTGATAATCATCTTTGCTCTTTCTTCACGTTCTTGCTCCAAATCTTCACTAATCTCTAAAAATTCACTGGTTTCTTCTTCTAAGTGAAACTTCTTGAACTGTTCTAATGAGTTTGAAAAAAGGCCTAGTACCATTTCACGTTCATCAAGACTTACTAATCCACTTTTCGCTTCCGTATATTCTTTGTAACTACTCCAGTGATAACTATCTACATTATGTGCTATTTTAGCCTTTACAGGATTGTTAGGTATGTATCGCAGGGCTCCTATTAAATATTCCTCTGTATCAATAACCTCACTTTTAAATCTATCCTGGAAAACATGTCCTATTCTTTTGTATTTTAAATTATATACTCCTGCAAATTTTATATTTATCCATTTAAGGGCATCAATCATTGCTTTTAATTCTGAATGAATTAATAAATGTATGTGGTTGTCCATTATGCAATATGTAGCTATTGAAATAGTTTCTTTTTCTATTTGATAGCGCAGTTGTTCGATAAAATACTGTTTTTCTGCTGTTCTTTCAAATATCATTTCCTTATTGTTACCTCTCATCATTACATGATAGTAACCTGTCTAGCTTTCTTTTATAGCTTTTCTTGGCATGTTCTCACCTCAAGACAATTTTGTCATGTTTTGGAATAATTTCAATATAAATGCAAAAAGAACCGTCCCCAATGCATCCCCAATGCATAAAACAAAAAAGTTAAAAAGCCAGTCAAGGCGACATTAATCGCTTTGACTGGCCTTCATTTATGACTAGATTAACTCTTTCTCTTTAAGAAACTCAATAAATTGATTTCTTAGATTATTTGTATTTGCTTTTTCTATGAATAGTTCTTCGTCTGATACTGTTTGTAGTTTTGCTTTTTTATCTTCGAAGTTAAATCCTTCTGTGTAAAGTACATTGCTGCCATTTACAGGCCAGAAGGTTGTGCTGTTACCTTCGATATTTGCTTTGAAGTATTCTCTTCTTACTGTAATTAACTCTGCAAATATTTCTTTTGGGCTAGTGTAGTCTAGGTTAGTTCCTAGTACTCTTGCAAGCTCTACTATTACCCTCCAGTTTTCGTATCCACTCATTGGGATTATAGCTTTGTTTATTCTCTGAATTCTTCTTTCTGAGCTTGTAAATGTTCCTTCTGATTCTGCAAAGCTTACTGCTGGTATAACTACGTCTGCCGCCTTAGCTGTTTCTGTTAGGTGAGTGTCTTGTACCATTAGGAAGTCTAGTTTCTTTAGGTCTACCTGTGGTATATCTTCACCAAATACCAATAATCCTTTTATAGTTCCGTTTTCTATTGCTTTTGCTATTTCATTTGAATCTTTATCTATACCCATGTCAACTAAGCCTTGGCTGTTGTTGTTTAACTTAAGCTGGATAATTCCGTTTCTTGGACTTCCTATATGTCCAGAGATAACAGCTATGTTTGCAAGCATCTTTGCACCAGTTGAGCTTAGGGTATTTTGCTCAAATACTATCATAGCCTTTTTGGATTTTCCGTATAGTTCAGCTATTTCTACTGCTGCTTCACTAGGAGTTATTCCTTCTAAGTCTGCTTTTAGCTCCTCAAATCCTATTGCCTTGCTTTCTGATGGTGAGAATCCTTTTTCAATAAGAGCCTTTGCAATCTCTTTTAAGAATTTCACATTGTTTTCTGGACTATATTTTCTATATGCCCACTCATCAGCTTGTGATTCAAATGGATTTACTACTAATAGCTTAGCTCCATTTTGTGTAGCTTTCTTAATCTTAAGTCCAACTATTGTATGATGTTGCATGATATCTGAACCAACTAAAAGTATTGTCTCTGTTGACAATAGTTCATCAAATGTATTTGATGATGCATCATATCCTAGTACGTCTTTGATGCCATGGCTAACTCTGTTAAAGCTAGTGATATTATTTGTTTTTAATACTTCTTTACCAAACTTAGATGCTAAATACACTTCTTCATTTGTATATCTATCTGAAACTGAAACTGCAATAGAATTGCTTCCGTGTAGCATTGCAAGACTTTGAGCCTTTTTAGCTGTATAAAGGAATGCTTCTTCCCATGATACTTCTTCAAGCTTGCCATCTTTTTTAACCATTGGTTTAACAAGTCTAGTACCTTTTTGCGCTATATCAAATCCAAAGCGTCCTTTTACGCATAGAAGTCCATTGTCTACTTTACTTTCTTTTGTAGGTATGGCTCTAGTTAGCATATCTCCCTTTGTGTTTAGTTTGATATTACATCCAACACTACACCCCGAACAAATAGTATGTGTTACTTTTGGCTCTACCGGTACTGATTTCTCTATACCTAATCTTTCACCAAGGGCTCCTGTTGGACATACACTTATACATTGTCCACAGGATATACATCCTGTAGTGTTAAGAGGTAAATCAAGAGCTGGCTTTACTATAGTGTCAAATCCTCTGTTAATAAGACCTAATGCTGTAACTCCCATTACTTCATCACATACTCTTACGCAAAGTCCACAAAGTATACACTTATCAGGATTTCTCATGATAAATGGATGAGTATCTTTTTCTTGGCGTTTATGTGATTCTCCACTTAGTCTTTCAGGCTGTACGTCATATTCATTTGCATAATGGATTAATTTACATTCAAACACATCGTGGCATCCACATTCCAGACATCTCTTTGCATCTCTTTTAGCTGCTTCTTCGTCGAAACCAAGATTAACTTCATTAAAGTTATCTTTTCTTTCTACTGGAGAAAGATGTGGCATAGGTGATCTATATTGTTTCTCTCTATCTTTAAAGTCTTCAGAAGTTAAATCATGTCTCTCAACATAATATGGTTTCTTATAAGGAATTGTCTCTCCTTCAAGATAGCTTGATATTACTCCTGCAGCTCTCTTAGCATCTCCTATAGCAGCTATAGCAATGCTTGGACCTTTGTTTGTAGCATCTCCACCTGCAAATACTCCTGGTAGATTTGTTAAGAAAGAATTTTCGTCTGCAATTATAGTACCTTTCTTAGTTAGTTCAACACCTTCAAGTCCACTAGCATCTACATATTGTCCTATAGCACCTATTACAGTATCTACTTCTATGATTTCTTCTTCACCTTCTATTGGAATAGGTCTTCTTCTTCCACTGTTATCAGGCTCTCCAAGCTTCATCTTTTGAAGTCTAATTTTAGTTACTTTCCCATTTTCGCCTACGATTTCTATTGGGCTTACTAAGAATTTAAACACTACTCCTTCTTCTTCTGCCTCTTTGATTTCAATTTCTTCTGCTGGCATTTCTTCTTTTGTTCTACGGTATATATTATAAACTTCCTTTGCCCCAAGTCTTACTGCAGTTCTACAGGCGTCCATTGCTGTATTTCCTCCACCTACTACAGCAACTCTTTCTCCTAGTAGAACTGGTTCATTTGTTACAACCTTAGCTAAAAAGTCTATTCCTCCAATTGACCCCTCTAGTTCTTCTCCTGGGCAATTTAGTTTAGTACTTTTCCAAGCTCCTATAGATACAAATACTGCATCGTATTTTTCTCTAATATGATCAAAAGTTATATCTTTGCCTACTTTTATATTTGTAAGCATCTTTACTCCCATTTGTTCAATAAGTTGAATTTCCTTATCTAATACTTCCTTTGGAAGACGATATTGAGGAATTCCATATCTAAGCATACCACCAAGCTTTGGCATTGCTTCGTATATAGTTACATCATGACCATCTGCTGCTAAATAATAGGCTGCTGAAAGTCCTCCAGGACCTCCTCCTATGATTCCAACTTTTTTGCCAGTTGCAGGCTTCATTTCTGGCATATAGGATTCTTTATCATTTAAATCAATATCAGCAACAAAAGATTTTAAGTTTGCTATTGATATAGGTTCTTCAACTAATTGTCTTCTACAAGCATCCTCACAAGGATGTGGACATACTCTACCTATACTAGCAGGTAGTGGAAGTTGCTCTTTAATAAGCTTTAATGCTTCCTTAAATTGTCCATTTGCTATAAGTCCCACATATCCCTGACAATCAGTATTTCCTGGACAAGCAAGCATACATGGTGCCTTACAGTCTCCTACGTGATCTGAAAGTAGAAGCTCTAATGCAATTTTTCTTGAAGCCTTTACTTTTTCAGTTTTTGTCTTTACAACCATTCCATTACTTGCTTCTGTAGCACAAGCTCTTAAAAGCTTAGGAATCCCTTCAACCTCAACTACACAAAGTCCACAGGCTCCATAAGTTTTTGTTCTCTCATCATGACATAAGGTAGGTATTTCTATGTCATTTGCTCTTGCAACTTCAAGAATTGTTTGTCCTTTACGTCCGATTACTTCTTTTCCATTTATATTAAGTCTAATTTCTGACATTAGTTTTCCTCCTTTCTACTCTACTTCTACTGCACCAAAACGGCAAACATCTTTACATTTACCGCATTTAATGCATATTTCAGTATCAATTTTATGTGCTTTCTTAACTTCGCCACTTATTGCCCCTACTGGACAGTTTCTCTTACATAATCCGCATCCAATACATTTATCTTCTTGTATAGAGTAGGTTATAAGATTCTTACATTGCTTAGCAGGACATTTCTTTTCGTAAATATGCTTTTCATACTCTTCTCTAAAATATCTTATTGTACTAAGAACTGGATTTGGAGCTGTTTGGCCAAGACCACAAAGCGAACCTGCTTTTATTTGTTCTCCTAATTCTTCAAGAAGTTCAATATCTCCGTCTTTTCCTTCTCCTTCACAAATTCTAGTCAATATTTCAAGCATTCTCTTTGTACCTATTCTACAGTGAATACATTTTCCACATGATTCTTTACGAGTAAAGTCAAGGAAAAATCTAGCCATATCTACCATACAAGTAGTTTCATCCATTACAACCATACCACCAGAACCCATTATGGCTCCTGTTTTGTTTATTGAATCATAGTCAACTGGAGTATCTAGCAGATGCTCAGGTATACAACCTCCTGAAGGTCCTCCCATTTGTACGGCTTTTATAGTCTTGCCGTCTCTAATACCGCCACCGATTCCAAAAATTATTTCTCTAATAGGAGTACCCATTGGAACTTCTACTAATCCGCCTTTGTTTATCTTCCCTGTAAGTGCAAATACTTTTGTCCCTTTGCTCTTTTCAGTTCCTATTTCTGCAAAAGCTGCTCCACCATTAGCTAGAATCCATGGTACATTGGCGTATGTTTCAACGTTATTTATATTAGTTGGCTTGTCCCAATAACCTTTTTGAGCAGGGAAAGGTGGTTTTAGTCTTGGCATTCCTCTTTCTCCCTCGAGTGATGCAATAAGTGCTGTTTCTTCACCACAAACAAATGCTCCTGCTCCTGCCTTTATTCTTAAATGAAAATCAAATTTATCTAAGCCAAGAATATTCTTTCCTAAATATCCTCTTTTTTCCGCTTCATCCATAGCTTCTTGAAGTCTAATAATAGCTAAAGGATATTCAGCTCTTACATATACAACACCTTCATTTGCTCCTATAGCATATCCAGCTATTATCATACCTTCAATTAAACTATGTGGGTCCCCTTCAAGTACACTTCTGTCCATAAATGCTCCTGGGTCACCTTCGTCTGCATTACATACTATATATTTCGGGGTATCTTTACTTCCTAATGCTGCATTCCATTTAAACCATGTAGGGAATCCAGCCCCTCCCCTTCCTCTAAGTCCAGAGATTTTGATTTCTTCAATTATTTTTTCTGGATCTAATTCCTTTAAACACCTTTCTAATCCTTTATATCCACCACTACCAATGTATTCGTCTATACATTCAGGATTTATAATCCCACAGTTTCTAAGAGCAATTCTTCTTTGACTGTCTAGACCATTTTTATCATTTTCGCTTATTACATAATCATTAATTTTATTATTTCCTTGGATATGTTTATCTATTATCTCGGAAGCCATTTCTGGTGTTACCTTAACATAAGTAGTCTTATTGCCTTCATCGTCTATAACATCTACAATAGGCTCAAGATAACATGTTCCAATACATCCTGTTAATGTAAGCTCAACATTTGAATCTACATTTTTAAGCTCATTCTCTAATGCAGTATAGACTTTATTAGCTCCTGCAGCTATACCACAGCTACCTTGTCCGACAACTATCTTCATGCCTAGGCCTCCTTACTCTCATTTTTTTTGATTTCTCTTAATATGTCTTTTGCTTTTTGTGGTGTTAATTTTCCATATGTTTCTCCATTAATCATCATAACTGGAGATAAGCTACAACATCCGAGACATGCAACATTATTGAAGGTAAAAAGATTATCTTCTGTTGTTTCTCCTTCATGTATACCAAGCTCTTCATATATAGCTTCTTCTATAGCTTTTGAACCATTAACATGGCATGCTGTTCCCTGACATAGCATTATTAAATACTTTCCTACAGGATTTAATCTAAACTGAGTATAAAACGTAACTACTCCATGAACCTTTGCTGGCTTTACTCCTGTTTCCTTTGCTATATGATTAAGCACTTCTACAGGAAGATAGCCATAAATATCTTGTGCTTTTTGTAGTATACTAATTAAACTTCCTCTTGTACCCTTGTACTTCTCAAGTGTAGGTTTTAGCTTGTCCAAATCAAAAGTGGAGTTATTAGATACTTCATTATTATTTTTCTCTTTACAGCATTGCATATTTTACACTCCTCTCAGCTAAATTTGTTAATAATTTCTTATGTTAATAATTTAAAAAATTTGTTAAAACCAGACTACGTTTCCTTAAAAATTATTTTTTGGGTTTTCTTAGTCATAAATAACCAAGCGATTTCCCTACTTTTGCAAATTTTTTTGCCATAATAAACACATAATATAATACCACGGTTTACTATTTTAGTAAAGAAACCCTTAAAAAATTCTGTTAACTTTTTTGCCATCTTTGTTATAGTATTTACTTTATTCGTTGGATTTTAGCTCTTTCTTTTTTTCTTTTTTCATTAAATGCAGTTAATTATTTGTCGTTTATTTATACTAAATATATAAATTTGTTAACAATTACGACATAAAACTATTTTTTTCGGAAAAATTCTTAGTATTTATTAACATTGACTTTCATATAGTATTTTCCCGTATCATTATAGTTAAAAAATCTTCAATTAAATTTGCAAAGATTCATATAGAAGACCTTGATGTATTCTACCTTTAGTGCCACACTCCAATTTTCCTGAATTTTTCATATCTTCTATTTATTAATTCTTTAATATTCATATTCACAAGAACCTGAAGCTTGTTTTGTAAATATTCTTTAATATTATCTGAAACACGATCTATATTCTTGTGCGCCCCTTCTAATGGTTCTTTAATAATATCATCTATAATATTTAATGATAATAAATCCTGTGAGGTTAGTTTCATAATATCAGCTGCCTTTTGATAAAGAGCTGCATCCTTCCACAATATGCTTGAAAGACCTTCAGGAGATATTACTGAATAAATAGAGTTTTCTAGCATACATACTCTATCACCAACTCCAAGGGCCAAGGCCCCTCCGCTTCCTCCTTCTCCTATGACTATTGCTATAATTGGAGTTTTTAATCTGCTCATTTCTATAAGATTTTGTGCTATTGCTTCTCCCTGTCCTCTTTTCTCTGCCTCTAGACCACAGTAGGCTCCCGGTGTATCTATAAAAGTTATAATAGGTCTTTTGAACTTCTCTGCTTGTTTCATAAGCCTCAATGCTTTTCTATATCCTTCTGGATGCGGCATTCCGAAATTTCTTTTAATATTTTCTTTTGTATCTTTCCCTTTTTGATGACCTATTACTGTTACTGGGATACCATTAAACTTTCCTATTCCTCCTACTATTGCACTGTCATCTCCATAAAATCTATCTCCATGCAGCTCTACAAAATCTTCTATTAGTCTCTCAATATAATCTAAAGAAGTAGGTCTTCCCTGTAGTCGTGCAATCTTTACTTTCTGCCACGGAGTCAGGCTTTCATAATTTTGCTTTTTTATTTTTTCAAGCTTATTTACTAATATGTCTATTTCATGAGACAAGTCTACATTATTCTCCTGTGCAAAGTTCTTTAATTCATTGATTTTATTATCAAGCTCATTAATTGGTTTTTCAAAATCTAATGCCTTATGCATTGAATTCACCACCTGATGCGTGAATATTTAATAATATAGATAATGTATTTCTCATATCTTTTCTATGAACAATTTTATCTATAAATCCTTTTTCCAGCAAAAATTCTGCTCTTTGAAACCCTTCTGGCAGCTTTTGTCTAATGGTCTGCTCAATAACTCTAGGACCTGCAAATCCAATTAAAGCTCCTGGCTCTGAAATAATAATATCACCTTGCATTGCGAAGCTAGCAGTAACTCCTCCAGTTGTGGGGTCTGTTAACACTGAAATATATAATAATCCTTCTTCAGATAATTTTCCCAGAGCTGCAGATGTCTTAGCCATTTGCATCAATGACAAAATTCCCTCCTGCATTCTGGCTCCTCCAGATGCAGAGAATATAATGACAGGAAGTCTTTTTTCGGTTGCTTTTTCCACTGCTCTTGTAATCTTTTCTCCAACTACTGAGCCCATACTCCCCATCATGAAATTAGGCTCCATTACACATATAATGCAGCTTTCTCCCATTATCCTTCCTTCGCCTGTGATGACAGCTTCATTTTGTCCTGTCTTTTGCACTGCACTATTAGTCTTTTCAGCATATTCCGGAAAGTTTAAAGGATTAGCTGATTTCAGATCTACATCATATTCTATAAATGTATTTTCATCTATTAGTTCATTAATTCTATCTCTAGCACCTATTCTAGGATACTCATTGTCCTCTATCCTCATATCTAGGCTTTGCTTTAAATCCTCAGTTTTTATATGCTTTTTTTCGTTATTATCATCCTTATACAATGTTATTGATGCATATTTCTTTTTATGAAATAAGTCCTTAAGCATTTATTTTTCTCCTTTTACTACAACTATTTATTAAATATTTCTCTCTCTATGAATGAAGTATCTATCTTATTTGCCAAAAAACTTTCATTATTCAATATTTCTTTTTGAAATTCAATATTAGTATTTACTCCGGTAACTACCATTTCATCTAATGCTCTCTTCATCCTATTTATAGCTTCATTTCTATCCTTTCCCCATACAATAAGCTTCCCAATCATGGAATCATAAGTAGGGGGAATTGGATAGCCGCTATAAACATGACTATCCAATCTAACACAATATCCTCCAGGAGTAAAATATCCTTCTATCTGGCCTGGAGAAGGTCTGAAGTTTTCTTTGGGGTCTTCTGCATTTATCCTGCATTCAATTGCATGACCATTTATCTTTACTTCTTCTTGAGTAATATCTAGCTTTTCACCATATCCAATTTTTATCTGCTCTTTTATTAAGTCTATTCCAGTTATAAGCTCTGTTATTGTATGCTCTACCTGTATTCTTGTATTCATCTCTATAAAGTAAAAGTTATTATACTTATCTAATAAAAATTCTATAGTTCCAGCACTTACGTAGTTTACTGCTCTCGCTGCTCTTAGTGCAATTTCTCCCATTTTGTTTCTTAGTTCTTCATTAATATTTACACATGGAGCCTCTTCTAGTACCTTTTGGTTTCTTCTTTGAAGAGAACAATCTCTTTCGCCAAGGTGAATTATATTACCATAGGAATCTGCCAGTATTTGAAATTCAATATGCCTAGGCTCTTCTATGAATTTTTCCACATACATAGAGTCATCATTAAATGCTGTGGAGGCTTCGGATTTAGCCATGTTGAATTTTTCTATAAACTCTTCTTCACCTCGGACAATCCTCATCCCTCTACCTCCTCCTCCGCTTGCAGCTTTAATCATAACCGGAAACCCAACCTCTTTGGCTATCTTAAAGGCTTCTAAAGGTTCATTAGTAGAGTTTTCAGAGCCTGGAACTACAGGTACTCCTGCTTCTATCATAGTTTTTCTAGCTTCAGATTTATTTCCCATTTTCTCAATATGTTCTTTATTAGGTCCAATAAATTTAATACCATTTGATTGGCATGCATCTACTAGCATAGGATTCTCTGAAAGGAATCCATACCCAGGATGTATAGCTTCGCATTTTGTAACCAAGGCTGCACTTATTATATTATCAATATTTAAATAGCTTTTCTTTGATGGTGCAGGACCTATGCAAATTGCCTCATCTGCCATGTGTACATGAACTGAGTCCCTATCTATTTCTGAATATACTGCTACTGTCTTTATCCCCATTTCCTTACATGCCCTAATAATCCTAACTGCTATCTCACCCCTATTAGCAATGAGTATCTTACTAAACATTTTACTCATGCCTCCTGATTTTCAATATAGGCTGTCCGTATTCAACAATATCTTCATTGTCTGCATATATTTCAATAACCTCTCCCGCAGCTTCACATTCTATTTCATTCATTATTTTCATGGCTTCAATAATACATAGAGTTTGGCCTTTTTCTACACTATCTCCAACTTTTACAAATGGAGGTGCATCAGGACTAGAGCCTTTATAAAATGTACCTACTATAGGTGACTTTATAATATAAGTATTCTCTACATTATCTAAGGACTTACTATGCTTCTTATTGTCAATGTTATTATCTTTTAACTCCGTAGTATTTGATGGGCTTCTGTCACTTTGTATATTAGTAACTTCTGTATCCCCTAAATCATTTTTTACCCAGCTCTTACTTTCACCTTTGGTTATTTTAATCTTTACATCGCTTTTCTCTATCTCAACTTTTTCAATACTTGTCATATCCATTATAATAATCAAATCTTTGATGTCTTTTATATCCACTAGTATCTCACTCCTTAAACTTATATCTCAAATTAGTATCTGGTGCTAATACTTAATATTATAACATAATCATAGCTATTGATGCAATTATTAAGGGTTTGGTATAAGTTGGTAAGATATATATGGGATTTTTATTCGATATAAATATGCATGATTTTGAGTACAAAAAAAGCTTCTTGTATGTATAAGAAGCCTTTTTAAAACTAATTATAGTAATTCTTTTATATTTTTTATTTCAATCAATGTCTTTATTTTCTCTAAAGAAATCTCTCCAAATGGTGACCTACCTTCTCTTACTGCTGTGCCAAAGTGATAATCAGTCGCCTTTGTTTTTTCCCTGATATGTGTTATGTTTTGATGATTAAGCCCTCCTCCTAGGAGTACGTTTATATGACCTGCATTTGACATCATATCTCTTATGACTTCAATATTATTTTCTATATTTCCCTTTCCTCCAGATGTGAGTACATTCACAATTTGAGGATATTTTCTTAAAATCTTTATTCCACTAACAGGATCGAATAATTCATCTATTGCTCTATGAAAAGTTACGTCTATTGCATCACATACTGAAAGAAGCTCAGATAAAGATTCTTCACAGATTTCGTTTTTTTCATTTATTACTCCTAGCACTACTCCATTTGCTTTTAAGTCTTTGGCTATAAAAATATCTTCTTTCATTAACTGAATTTCTTCTTGTGTATAAATAAAGGATTTAGCATGTGGCCTTATCATTACATTGACTGGCATATTTACTGCTTGAACTACATTCTTAATCAATGAATAACTTGGTGTAAGTCCTCCCTCTGTCAGTGCACTTACTAGTTCAATTCTACTGCATCCTGATTTTTCAATCCTTTTTGCATCCTCAATGGTTGTTGCAATTATCTCAATCATACTTATCCCCCTTGTAAACATAGCCTTACTATCCTAGAGCTTAGAGCAAAATATTCCCTATAATAAGATATACGCCAATAGTTTATTTATGATTATATATTAAGCTAGATGATATATGGTTTTATCCCCATCCTTGTTAGCTACGTATACTCTTGGCTCTTCTTCATCTGTTGCTACAGCAAATGAAAACTCGACATTTGTGCCTACTCCCCATTCTCCGTTTTTATTCATGCAAACTATAGAAATGGCACCTGCTTTACCTCTTCTTTTTTCTAGCTTTTTGCTAAACTCATAAACTACTTTTTCAGCTGCCTGTTGTGGATGTAAACCTTCTTCCATCAATCTTACTACTTCATATGATAAACAGCCCTTCATTATGTCTTCTCCAAGTCCTGTAGCTACAGCACCTCCTACCTGACTATCTGCATAATAACCTGAACCAGGAAGTGGTGAGTCCCCTACTCTTCCTTTCTTTTTCATGAACAATCCACTTGTAGATGTTCCTGATACTAGATTCTCATATTTATCAATACATACCATTCCAACTGTATCATGTCCATCGTAAGGACTTAAGCTTTTATCTTTCATTTCTTGTATTCTTTTTTCCCAGGCTTTTCGTGATTCTTCTGTAAGCATATTCTTACTTTCAAATCCGCTTTTGTGTGCGTATTCTTCTGCTCCAGTACCTACAAGAAAAATGTTAAATCTTTCTTCACTAAGGTTTTTTGCAATAGATATAGGGTTCTTAAAATCTTTAATTCCACCTAATGCTCCTACAGAAAGAGTGTTTCCATCCATAAACCCAGCATCTAGCTCAACCTCACATTTTTCATTTGGTAATCCACCATATCCTACAGATGTATAAAGTGGGTTGTTCTCTACCATTTTTATAGCTTCTTCCATAGAATCAGCCGCATTTAATCCATTTTCAAGCATTTTTGAAGCATGTCTTACGCCCTCTAAGGCCATCTCCCAAGTTGCAATAATTCCCCATCTCATGATTATCAACTCCTCTATAATTCTCAATTATCAGTACTTACCATCTAATATTATTATCCCACAAAGCAGTTTTTTGTCCATAAAAAAATCCTACCTCCATGTTAGAGATAGGAGATCCTTCACTAACGCTCAGATGACAAAAGAGGACTTTTTCAGTGTCCTCTTTTTAATTTCATTTATTATTTTCTATTTAAAATCAGGTTTAGAGCTATACCTACTATTGCCGCAAAGCTTAATCCTGTAATTTTAACCGTTTCATTTATTGGTATTCCTATAGATACTCCAAATTTTTTCTCTATGATTCCACTTCCAAGACCTAAGATTAATATAACACCCATAACTACTATGTTTCTTATATTAAACTCTACCTTGCTATTTTTTATGGTTTTAACACCTATTAATGAAATCATGCTAAATAGCATTAAGCTGATACCACCCATTACTGCAGTTGGTATTGTAGTTAGTACTGCACCTACTTTTGATACAAGTCCTAATGCTATGGCAAAGATTGCTGTTAACCTTAATATTGATGGGTCATAATTTTTAGTTAAGGCAAGTACACCTGTATTTTCTCCATAGGTTGTATTAGCTGGTCCTCCAATTAACGCCGCTGCCATTGTTGCCAATCCATCTCCTAAAAGTGTTCTATTTAGACCTGGATCCTCTATAAAGTTTTTTCCAACAACTTGTCCATTAGTTGTTATGTCTCCTAGATGTTCCATAAAAACTGCTAGAACTACTGGAGCGATTATTGCTATAGCACCTATATCAAACTTTGGAAGCCTAAAGGCTGGTAATGCTACTAGTGAAGCATCCTTCACTACATCTACATTTACAATTCCAAGCTTCATAGATACTAGATATCCTGCAATTACTGCTATTAGAATAGATAGCTGCTTGATAAATCCCTTGCTTTTAAAGTTTATTAATAATGCTATTCCTAGGGTTACAGCTGCTATTGCCATGTTTTCTGATGCCATTCCAAAGGCTGTTGGTATTAAGTTTAGTCCTATTACCATTATCATAGGCCCAACTACTTGAGGCGAAAGAACTTTTTGTATTTTTTCTACCCCTATTTTCTTTACAAGGAAAGAGAGTACTACGTAAATCAATCCTGCTACAACTATCCCACCTTGAGCATACGCCAAATCTCCATTATATAATTCTTTCACTGTTAGTATTAACGGTATAAATGCGAAAGATGAGCCTAGAAAAACTGGAACCTTCCCTTTAGTACAAAGATGGAATATCAGGGTACCAAGTCCTGCTGAAAATAATGCCACTGATGGATCAAACCCTGTTAATATCGGAACTAATACAGTTGCTCCAAACATTGCTATTAAATGCTGCATAGCTAAAATAGCTTTTTTTGAATTTGCTAATAAGCTAGTCTCTACTTTAGTGTACTTTTTGTTTTTCATTACATTTTCAACCATGAAAAAACCTCCTCTTTTAGTTTGTGGGAGAGTTTTTCTCCCTTTTTCAGCCTCACAGTGCTGATTTAAAAGGCACGCTTTAATTGTAATTAAGGTTAGGTCATAAAAAAACTTCTTGCAAAGCGCAAGAAGTTATATGCATATTAAATATATACCATTCCATATCACAATCTTGCCAGCCTCTCTGGGCTGATTTAAAGATTTATTCTTTAATTTTGTTCTTAGATATTATACCAGCTATTAAAAACACATTCAACAGGAATTTAATGGATAATACTTTGCTTAAATTCCTAATAATTTTGTAGCTGTGGTGAAGTATATTATAAGTGCAAATGCGTCTACTATTGTTGTAATTAATGGGCTAGCCATAATAGCTGGGTCTAGCTTGAATTTTTTAGCTGCAATAGGAAGTATTCCTCCTACAACTTTTGCTATTATAACAGTAAAAAACAAGCTTATGCAAATAGCTAATGATATATAAAAATCCGTTTTTTCTACGAAATAAATCCTCAAAAAATTGATAATTGCTAGTACAGTCCCTACAACTATACTTACTCTTAACTCTTTCCAAACAACTTTCATTATATCTTTTAATTCAATTTCACCTAAAGCCAAGCCACGTATAATTAAAGTCGATGATTGTGAGCCAGCATTTCCACCTGTATCCATTAGCATAGGAATAAATGCAGCTAATACCACTACTGACGAAAGCACATCTTCAAATCTTTTAATAATATTTCCAGTAAAAGTAGCTGAAATCATAAGGACTAAAAGCCATATTACTCTATGTTTAGCTAAAGAAAATACACCTGTTTTTAAATATTCCTCTTCTGATGGTGCCATAGCAGCCATCTTTTGAAAGTCTTCTGTATTTTCTTGCTCTATAATATCTACTATATCATCAATTGTAATAATACCCACAAGTCTATTTTCATTGTCTACAACTGGCATAGAGATAAAATCATATTTTCTAAATGTATCTGCTACATATTCTTGATCTTCAAGAGTATGAACATATATTACATTTTCATCCATTATATCTTTAATGATAGTATCTTCATCGTTTAAAATTAGCTGCCTTATAGAAATAACACCTTCAAGTCTTCTGTTTTTATCCATAACATAGCATGTGTTTATAGTTTCCTTGTCTATACCAGTTTTCTTAATATGCTCTAATGCTTCCTTAACTGTCATTTTCTTTTTCAAGTCCACATACTCTATGGTCATAATACTTCCTGCTGAGTTCTCAGGATATTTCAAAAACTGATTTATCAGTGCTCTAGTATTCTCATCAGCATTTTTGAGTACCTTTTTTACTACATTTGCAGGAAGTTCTTCCAAAAAATCTATCGTATCATCTAAAAATAGTTCATCTATAATAGTTTTTATTTCTTTATCGGTAATGGACTCAATAATATATCTTTGCTGTTCAGATGACAAATAAGAAAATACATTTGCAGATATATCCTTAGGTAAGATTCGGAAAATAATGAGCATTTTTTCCTGGCTTGTTTCATCTAAAAGCTGTGCTATATCTACTACATTCATATCTTTTAATTCATTTCTTGCTTGCATGAGTTTGTTTTCTCTAATCAGATCTAATACCTTTTCCATATTTTCTTCCTCCTTCTACGGTAGAGGAAACCTTCAAAAGTGACAAAATGGTATATCCCTCTACCTTATTATTCATTTTTCCTAAAAAACTATTCCCGTACGGATCGGAATCCACCATTTATCACCTCTTTATTTATTATTTTGACTAGCAGAGATATTTTTATATCACTCCACTAAAAGCTCTGTAATTATTATTTCTGGTCTATTAAAAATGCGCTGAGGTACTATACTATTGCCTAGTCCTCTACTTATTATCATAATGGTGTCTTTAATTTTATGCAAACCAGATGTGTATTTAGGGAAGAATCCTTGATTAGGTACTATTAGTCCTCCTAAAAAGGGAATCCTTACCTGACCTCCATGAGCATGCCCACTAAATACCAAATCGAAGCCAAATTCTGCATACGCTTTTATTTTTTCAGGCCTATGTGATAGTAGTATTTTAAAGCTATTCTTATCTAAGTCTTTTGTGGTTTCTCTTAAGTATTCTTTTATAACTACTGGCTCTACATATCTTATTCCAGTATAAGGATCATCTACACCTGCAATCACTATACCTTGACCATTGATATCTATCTTTTCCCAACTATTTCTCAAAACCCTTACACCTGTTTCTATAAGCTTTTTTTCTAAGACTTTAAACTTCCCTGAGCGTAATTCATGATTACCAGTTACATAATATACAGGAGCTACTTTAACTGCTTCTTCAACAAATTGTATTGCTATATATTCATTATATCGCCTACTATCTATTAAGTCACCTGTAATTATAATAATATTAGGATTTTCTTCTTTTATTTGATTTACTAAATATTGTTGTTTTTTCCCAAAGGACTTATTGTGTAAATCTGATATGTGTACTATTTTAAATCCGTCAAAATTTTTAGGTAGTCTTTGAGAATATATTTTAAATCTAGTCTTTGAAATCCAGTTGTTTTGAGAATAAAAAAAAGCTGTAATAATTATGAGGATTATAATTATAACTCCCAAGGATTTGATATTTATTGTGTTTCTATAAGCGGATATAACCATCACTCCCCTCAATGGAAGTTCAAACTTCATTAGGTACACTTGTTATAATATCACAACAGTAGATTAAAAAACCAGAAAAAATATTAGCTATATGCATTATTGTTTTTCTATCATAAACTATTTTAAGCAAATTAAAGAGCTGTCTCACTCTAGAAATTATTTTCTATCTAGTTTGAGACAGCTCTTTTTAATGTGTTTTTAACTACCAAAGAACATCAAAAGTGCTCCTGCCGCTACTGCTGAGCCTATAACTCCTGCAACGTTTGGCCCCATTGCATGCATTAGTAGGAAGTTTGATGGGTTTTCTTGTTGTCCTACTTTTTGTACTATTCTTGCTGCCATTGGTACTGCTGATACTCCTGCTGCTCCTATTAGTGGATTTACTTTACCACCTGATAGCTTGTACATTATCTTACCAAATATTAAACCTGTTGCTGTTCCTATGGAGAATGCTATTAATCCTAATGCTATTATTTTTAATGTTCCTATGTTCCAGAACTGTTCTGCTGTTGCTGTGGCT